>NZ_JAYSDA010000007.1:0-36314 GCF_041914625.1 Aquitalea pelogenes
CCACCGAGAAGAGCGGTATCGAGTGGTACTGAGGCAGGGCGCTGCAACACCTGCGGCGGCGTGTCGACGTCGGCTGAAGGGCAGGTGAGATGTGGATCAACAAGGGCTGCTGTGGCAGCCCTTTTGTTATGCCTGATCAATAATGAATAAATTGTGACAAGGAATTATTCGTATTTTTTCGATTGCGAAAATAATGCAAAAACAACAGGATAGATCACTTCGTGTGAAGATATTCTTGGCTTGCCTTTGTCTTTATCTGCAACGATAATCGCCCCCATCATGCAGGAGAGAGTGGCCAATCGCGGCCACCGCCGAAGGCGCAAGCGCACCCGCAATCGCTCAGGCAAAAGGACTGCATCATCGGATATCACGTATCTGCTTTACTCTGGAGAGCGCTGCCCATGAAGGCAGCCACCGAAGGGGCTAACGGCGGCTGAAAATGCCCGCCGGAAAATCTCAGGTGTCAGGACAGAGGGGTGTTGTACCAAGACAGGCAAAACACCCCCTTTGCAAGGACGCACAGATGACGGCCCCGAAACGTACCCCCCTGTTTGACGCTCATGTCGCCGCCGGCGCCAAGATGGTTGATTTCGCCGGTTGGGAAATGCCCATCCATTATGGCTCCCAGCTGAAGGAACATGAGATCGTGCGCAGCGACGCCGGCATGTTCGATGTGTCCCACATGACCGTGATCGACATCACCGGCAGCGATGCCAAGGCCTGGCTGCAACAGCTGATTGCCAATGACGTGGCCAAGCTGGGCTTTGAAGGCAAGGCGCTGTACTCCGGCATGCTGACCGAAGACGGCACCGTGGTGGATGACCTGATTGTCTACCTGACCTCCTACGGCTACCGCATGGTGGTGAATGCCGGTACCACTGATAAAGATCTGGCCTGGATGGAGAGCCACAAGGCCGGTTTTGATGTCTCCCTCAATGTACGTCGCGACCTGGCCATGCTGGCCGTGCAAGGCCCCAATGCCATTGCCAAGGTCTGTGCGGTAAAGCCGCAACTGGCCGACGCCATTCAATCACTCAAGGTATTCCAGGGCTTGCCTGCAGGCGACTGGTTCTTTGCCCGAACCGGCTACACCGGTGAAGACGGTCTGGAAATCATGATTCCGGCTGGCGAAGCCATCAACTTCTTCAATCAGCTGGTAGAGGCCGGCGTGGCCCCCATCGGCCTGGGTGCACGCGACACCCTGCGTCTGGAAGCCGGCATGAACCTGTACGGCCACGACATGGACGAAACCGTATCCCCGCTGCAGGCCGGCATGGGCTGGACCATTGCCTGGGAACCGGCCAGCCGTGACTTTATCGGCCGCAAGGCACTGGAAGCCCAGAAGGCCGCCGGTGTGCCGATGAAGCAGGTGGGCCTGGTGCTGGAAGGCCGTGGCGTGCTGCGTGAAGGCCAGAAAGTGGTAGTGGAAGGCGTGGGTGAGGGCATCATCACCAGCGGCACCTTCTCGCCCACCCTCAAGCACTCCATCGCCATCGCCCGCGTACCGGCCGCAACCGGTGCCGACGCACAGGTGGATTTGCGTGGTACGCTCACCGCTGTCCGCGTGGTGAAGATGCCGTTCGTGCGCAACGGCAAGAAAGTTTTCGAATAACAGCGAGCCGGGAAACACCGCACCAGCCTGCAGGCTGCGCTGCGGTTTCCCGCTCCCGTAACGGTTCAATCAATCCGAGGAGATTCAATCCATGAGCAATATCCCTGCCGAACTGAAATACGTTGCCAGCCACGAATGGCTGCGTCTGGAAGCCGACGGTTCCGTTACCGTAGGCATTACCGAACATGCACAAGAGCTGCTGGGCGACATCGTGTTCGTCGAGCTGCCGAAAGTGGGTGCCAACCTGGCTGCTGAAGAGCAAGCCGGCGTGGTGGAATCGGTAAAAGCCGCTTCCGATGTATACGCCCCGATCGCCGGTGAAGTGCTGGAAGTGAACGCCGAACTGGAAGCCGCTCCCGAGCTGGCCAACAGCGAGCCCTATGGCGCTGGCTGGTTCTTCAAGATCAAGCCGGCCAATGCCGCAGATCTGGACAGCCTGCTGGATGCCGCTGGCTACGCCAAGGAAATCGGCGCCTGATTGCACGCTGTCAAAGCCTCGTGATGTAAACCATCGCGGGGCTTTTTCAGTTTCAGAACCCGCTCAATATCTGCTGCGCTTCGGCGATACTGCGTTAAAAACATCTTCGGAATGCTCATTTACTCTGTGTAAATTCCGCTTCCTCAGCCGTTTTTGCCTTGTCTCGCTCTAGCTCACAAGATCTTGAATGGATTCTCTGGCACAGCTCTTCATTACCGGACACCCACCATGACTCTTGCTTCCCTGTTTAACCGTAGCGAATTCATTGCCCGCCATATTGGCCCCTCCGATGCCGAGCGCGGCGAAATGCTGGCCGAAATCGGTGCCGCCTCGCTGGACGATCTGGTTGCCCAGACCCTGCCGGCCGACATCCGCCTGAACCGTGCGCTGGACCTGCCGTCCCCGGTGCCGGAAGCCGAAGCCCTGGCCGCGCTGAAAGAGGTGGCCAGCCGCAACATCGTCAACAAGTCTTTCATCGGCCTGGGTTACTACCCGGTGCTGACCCCCACCGTCATCCTGCGCAATGTGCTGGAAAACCCGGGCTGGTATACCGCTTACACCCCGTATCAGGCTGAAATCGCCCAGGGCCGTCTGGAAGCGCTGCTCAACTACCAGCAAATGGTGATGGACCTGACCGGTCTGGAAATGGCCAATGCTTCTTTGCTGGACGAAGCCACCGCTGCCGCCGAAGCCATGGCCATGGCGCGCCGTGTATCCAAGAGCAAGTCCGAACAGTTCTTTGTTGACAGCCGCGTGCTGCCGCAAACCCTGGACGTGATGAAAACCCGTGCCAAGTACTTCGGTTTCGAGCTGGTTTCCGGCCATCCGGAAGAGGCCGGCAATGGTGACTACTTTGGTGCGCTGTTCCAGTATCCGGGCGAAGCGGGCGACCTGATCGACCTGACGCCCTACATTGCCGCCGTCAAGGCCAAGGGTGGTGTTGCCGTGGTGGCTGCCGACATCATGGCGCTGGTGGCACTGAAGTCCCCGGCAGAAATGGGTGCCGACGTGGCCATCGGTAACACCCAGCGCTTTGGCGTGCCGATGGGCTATGGTGGCCCGCACGCTGCCTACTTTGCCTTCAAGGATGAAATGAAGCGCTCGGCACCTGGCCGCATCATCGGTGTGTCGGTGGATGCCAAGGGCAAGACCGCGCTGCGCATGGCACTGCAAACCCGCGAGCAGCACATCCGCCGCGAAAAGGCCAACTCCAATATCTGTACCAGCCAGGTACTGCTGGCCAATATCGCCGGCATGTACGCGGTGTACCACGGTGCGGAAGGCGTCAAGCGCATTGCCAGCCGCATCCACCGTCTGGCTGCCATCTTCGCCCATGCGGTGAAGAGCGCCGGTGGCAAGCTGGTATTCGACCGCTTCTACGACACCGTACAAGTGGAAGCGGCCAATGCCGACGCCATCTACGCCGCCGCCCTGGCTGCCGGTTACAACCTGCGTCGCGTGTCCGCCACCGTGTTGGGTGTGGCCTTCCACGAAGCGGCTACCGAGGCTGATCTGGCCACGCTGATCCAGCTGTTTACCGGCAAGGATGCCGACATCGCCGCGCTGGATGCCGCCGCTGCCGATGCCATCCCGGCCGGCCTCAAGCGCGAATCCGCCTTCTTCACCCACCCGGTGTTCAACACCCACCACAGCGAGCACGAGATGCTGCGCTACCTGAAGAAACTGGAAAACCGCGACCTGGCGATGAATCACTCGATGATTTCGCTGGGCAGCTGCACCATGAAGCTGAATGCCACCAGCGAGATGATTCCCATCACCTGGCCGGAATTCGCCAATATGCACCCGTTTGCCCCGCGCGATCAGGCTGCCGGTTACCTGCAACTGATCGACGACCTGCAAACCCAGCTGAAAGCCATCACCGGTTTTGACGCCATCTCCATGCAGCCCAACTCCGGCGCGCAGGGCGAGTACGCCGGCCTGCTGGCCATCAGCCGTTATCACGAAGCGCGTGGCGAAGCGCAGCGCAATATCTGCCTGATTCCGCAATCGGCCCACGGTACCAACCCGGCCACCGCGCAGATGATGAACATGCAGGTAGTGGTGGTGAAGTGTGACGAATCCGGCAACGTCGACGTGGCCGACCTCAAGGCCAAGGCAGAGCAGCATTCGGCCAACCTGGCGGCGCTGATGATTACCTACCCGTCCACCCACGGTGTGTTCGAACAGCCGATCCGCGAGATCTGCGACATCATTCACAGCCATGGTGGCCAGGTGTACATGGACGGTGCCAACCTGAACGCCCAGGTGGGCCTGTGCCGTCCGGCGGACATCGGTGCCGACGTGTCGCACATGAACCTGCACAAGACCTTCTGCATCCCGCACGGCGGTGGCGGCCCGGGCATGGGCCCCATCGGCCTGAAAGCCCATCTGGCCCCGTTCATGGCCAACCACGTGGTGGCTGACGTGCCGGGTGCGGTTGCCGGTCAGACTGCGGTGTCCGCTGCGCCGTTCGGCTCGGCTTCCATCCTGCCCATCTCCTTCATGTATATCCGCATGATGGGTGCCGAGGGCATGAAGGCCGCCACCGAAAACGCACTCTTGTCCGCCAACTACATGGCCAAGAAACTGGGTGAACACTTCCCGGTGCTGTATACCGGTGCCAATGGCCGTGTGGCGCATGAGTGCATCATCGACTTGCGTCCGCTCAAGGCTGCCAGCGGCGTGACCGAGGTGGACGTGGCCAAGCGCCTGATGGACTACGGCTTCCACGCTCCGACCATGAGCTTCCCGGTACCGGGCACGCTGATGATCGAGCCGACCGAATCCGAACCCAAGGCCGAACTGGACCGCTTCATTGCCGCCATGACCGCCATCCGTCAGGAAATCGACCAGGTGCAGAATGGCACATGGCCGGCGGACAACAACCCGCTGCGCAATGCACCGCACAGCAAGGCTGACATCGCTGGCGACTGGGACCGTCCGTACAGCCGCGAAACCGGCCTGTTTCCGCTGCCTTATGTGCTGGAAAACAAGTTCTGGCCAAGCGTGAACCGTATCGATGACGTATACGGCGACCGCAACCTGGTGTGCAGCTGCCCCAGCACCGACAGCTATCTGTAAGCCAGCCCATGCGTGGGGCCTGTCTGGGTCCCACCGCCATAAGCCCCCGTTTTTACGGGGGCTTTCAGGCTGCAGGCAAGGTCATTTGGTACGATTTTACAGGGCCCGGCAAAGCCGGGCCTTTCGATTGAGTTATCGCTTCCGCATCCTTCCTGTCTATTCCCAATCCCCCCGCCCTTGCCCTGCAAGGGAGCCTCGCCTTCTTTATCAGAAAGCGAGATGAGGTGGAAATCATTTGTAAGCCCCCGTTTTTACGGGGGCTTTTTATTTTGCTGGTGTCAGCTGACTGCTTGTCCACCCGTCATGGCGGGCGGGCGTTATCTAGCTGTTGCTTAAAATATGGGCAGGTATTAAAGAAGTGAGATTTATTTTAAGTTTATGGTTTAAAAAGGCTGGATGATTGCTAGAATGACTCTCTTATTCATTGCACATGACCTAATGCTTGTTGTCATGGCTTCACCATTCAGGATGCAAGAGCAGGTTGGAACGCGATATGCCGCATGATGGAGTACCGTTTACCGAGGAAAGCATGGCGCGCTTTGCCTTGCTCGACAGGCTGCGCCATCCGGTATGGGTATTCGATATTGAAGCCCGGCGCGTGTACTGGGCCAACCCTCCTGCCTTGCAGGTGTGGGAGGCAGCCAGCCTGGATGAATTGTGCAGCCGTGACATGGGGCAGGACATGTCCGACTCCGTGGCGCGCCGTTTGCAGCAGTACCAGAGCGACTTCATCAGCCATGACATGATGTTTTCCGAAACCTGGACGCTCTATCCCAACGGTCATCCGCGCAGCCTGAAGGTGATGTTCAGCGGAATACGCCATCAGGGACGCATGCTGATGCTGTGCGAGGCGCTGGGTGAGTTGCAGGCCGACCCGGACACCCTGCGCAGTGCGGAAGCCCTGTTGCATTCGCCGGTATTCATCACCCTGTATCAGGCCGATGGCCAGGCGCTGTACCGCAATCCCAGTGCACGTGAGCAAGTGCTGGACCCGGCAGAGTGCTGGCAGACGCGTTTTGTCGACCCGGCCGATCTGGCCGCGCTGCAACAACTGCTGCAGGCCCATGGCAAGGGCAGGTTGGTGGCCAGGGTGCTGACCCGGCAGGGTGAGCGCTGGCATGAAGTGTCGGCACGCCATTGCCGCGATGCGGCATCCGGCCAGCCTGCCGTCCTGGTCAGCGAAATGGATGTCAGCGAGCTGAAAGAGGCCGAGGCGCGCGCCAGCTATCTGGCCATGCACGATATCCTCACCGGGCTGCCCAATCGCAATTTCGTCCAGCAGAATTACCCGGCCTTGTTGCAGCAAGCCCGTGCGCAAAATCTGGAAGTGGCCTTGTTGTGCATCGACCTGGACCGTTTCAAGAACATCAATGACAGCCTGGGCCACGGCTTTGGCGACTTGCTGCTGGTGCAGATGAGCGAGCGCCTGAAACAACTGCTCTCTGCCGGCCAGCAACTGGCCAGGCAGGGTGGCGACGAATTCCTGTTGCTGCTGTGCGCTCCACAGGTCAAGGAGCTTGCTGCCAGCCTGGCCGCAGCCATCGTGGAAAGCCTGGGTCGCCCCTTGTGGCTGCACGGCCAGGAGGTGCAGCTTACCGCCTCGGTGGGCATCAGCCTGTGCGCTGACGGGGCCGAGGATGTGCAAAGCCATATGCGCCATGCCGACCTGGCCATGTACAGCGCCAAGGAAGCCGGGCGCAATGGTGTCCAGTTTTACGACGAATCCATGGATGCCCGTGCCCGATCGCGGCTGGCGCTGGAGTACGAAATCCGTCGCGGCCTGGAAAATGGCGAATTCGAAGCCTTCTACCAGCCACGGGTGGATTGCTATAGCGGCCGTATTGTCGGGGCCGAAGCGCTGGCGCGCTGGCGACATCCGGAACGGGGCCTGTTGTTTCCCGACAGTTTCATCCCCGCCAGTGAGGAAAGCGGCCTGATCCGCGAACTGGACCGGCAAATCCTGGCACAGGTGGCCTCCCAGCTGGCGAACTGGCATCGACAGGGCCGGGACTTGCAGGTATCGGTCAACCTTTCGGCCAGCCAGTTTGCAGACCCGGAACTGCCGGCCACTTTGCAACAGATCCTGCAGCAAAGCGGCTGCCCGGCCGCCAGTATCGAGCTGGAAATCACCGAGTCCCTGCTGCTGGCGCACGACCCGCACACCATGAACACGCTGGCCGCCTTGCAGGCCATGGGTTTTGCCATTGCCATCGACGATTTCGGTACCGGCTATTCCAACCTCGCGTATCTGCAAAACTATCCGCTCAACACCCTCAAGATTGATCGCTCCTTCATTTCCGGCCTGCCGCAACGCTCGGCCATTCCGGAGCTGATCACCAGCCTGTGCCGCATCCTCAAGCTGGCCATGGTGGCCGAAGGAGTGGAAACCCATGCCCAGTTGGACTGGCTGCGCGAACAAGGCTGCCAGCAATACCAGGGCTATCTGTGCAGTCGCCCGCTGTCATTGCGCCACTTCAACGAATTGCTGGAGCATGGCGAAGAGCCGCCACCAAGCGCAGTCTGAATAAGCTTAGCGGGAATGCGTCATTCAAATTTGCCGCATCTTCCCTTAAGCTGATGTCCAGCCGGGGCCCCGCATGATGACGGCCTTCCCCCGCACGGAGACCAAGATGAACCTACGCACCCTGTTACCAGCCCTGATGCTGGCCAGCCCGCTGGCGCTGGCGGCCAAACCCCTGACTGTCTGTACCGATGCCAATCCGGAAGGCTTTGACGTGGTGCAGTACAACTCGCTGGTGACCACCAATGCCTCGGCCGATGTGCTGATGAACCGGCTGGTGGAATACGATGCGTCCGCTCACAAATTGCAGCCTGGCCTGGCCAGCAGCTGGCAGGTCAGCGCCGATGGCCTCAGCTACACTTTCAAGCTGCGTCCGGGCGTGGCCTTCCACAGCACCGATTACTTCAAGCCCAGCCGCAAGCTCAATGCCGACGACGTGGTATTCAGCTTCGAGCGCATGCTCAACCCGGACCACCCCTGGTACAAGACTGCGGCCAATGGCTACCCGCATGCGCAGTCCATGCAGCTGCCCAAGCTGATCAAGTCGGTCAGCAAGGTGGACGACAATACCGTACGTTTTGAGCTGAACTATCCGGAATCCACTTTCCTGTCCACGCTGAGCATGGGCTTTGCCTCCATTTACTCGGCCGAATACGCCGCCCAGTTGCAGGCTGCCGGCAAACAGGCCGAGCTCAACAGCAAGCCCATCGGCACCGGTCCCTTCGTGTTCCGCAGCTTCCAGAAGGACAGCGTGGTGCGTTATCAGCCCAACCTGGCTTACTGGGGGGGTAAACCCAAGGTATCGGCACTGATCTACGCCATCACGCCGGATGCCACCGTGCGGGTACAAAAGCTGAAGGCAGGGGAGTGCCAGCTGGCCTTGTCAGCAAAACCGCAAGACGTGCTGGCGGTGCAGGGCGACAGCAAGATTCGCGTACTGTCCACACCGGCCTTCATGACCGCCTTTGTCGCCATCAACAGCCAGCACAAGCCTTTTGACAATGCGCTGGTGCGCCAGGCAGTGAATCTGGCCTTTGACAAGAACACCTATCTGAAAACCGTGTTTGATGGCACGGCTACCGCCGCCACGCTGCCGTATCCGCCCAATACCTGGAGCTATAACAAGAGCGTGAAGCCGTATCCGCAAGACCTGACACGCGCAAAAAAACTGCTGGCCCAGGCTGGCTACCCCAACGGCTTTGACACCACGCTGTGGGTACGCCCCAGCGGCAGCACGCTCAACCCCAACCCCAAGGCCGGCGCCGAGCTGTTGCAGGCTGATCTGGCCAAGGTGGGCATTCGTGCGCAGATCAAGGTGATCGAGTGGGGCGAACTGATCAAGCGCGGCAAGGCGGGCGAGCACGACCTGCTGTTCATGGGCTGGGCCGGGGATAATGGCGACCCGGATAACTTCCTCACCCCGCAGTTCTCCTGCGCCGCCGTGCAGTCCGGCACCAACTTTGCCCGCTATTGCGACCCGAAGCTGGACAAGCTGATTAGCGACGGCAAGAAAACCAGCGATTTTGCCCAGCGCAGCAAGCTGTACCTGCAAGCGCAAAAGCTGATCAGCGATCAGGCCTTGTGGCTGCCGCTGGCCCACCCCACGGCCTATGTACTGGAGCGCAAGGAAGTGAGCGGCTACGCCGCCAACCCCTTTGGCCGCGTCAACTTTGCTGCGGTGAATGTGCAGTAAGCACTCAAGCCGGCAAAGCCGTTAAGCCCGATGCAAAAGGCAGCCTTGTGCTGCCTTTTTGCATCGCCAAGCGGCTGCCCATGGCAATCGCCGTGCTGCCCAGGACGGCTTGCGGTATCATGTGCCGGTGTTTGTCGATCACAGACGCAGCGGGTGCCGGGAACAGTCTGTCCCGGGATTCCGCGCACCGGGAAGAACCTGCCATGAGCCGTAAAGAAAGCAAAAGTCCAACCTTTGACCGCATTGTCGAAGCCAGCCTGCAGCTGTTCAACCAGCAGGGCGAGCGCAGCGTCACCACCAATCACATTGCGCGCTATCTGAATATCAGCACCGGCAATCTGTACTACCACTTTGCCTGCAAGGAAGACATCATCAACGAGCTGTACCGGCGCTACTCCAAGGGTATGGCCGATTATCTCAATGCCGCGGGCGAGCTGAGTGTGACTGCCTCGGTGGAAGGGCTGGTGTCCCTGCTGGAGAAGGTATTGCGCCATTTGTGGACCTTCCGTTTCATTCCGCAAAGCATTTCCAGCCTGTTTTCGGTCAACCAGTCCTTGCAGGAAAGCTATAGCAAGATCGAAGCCGGGTTGATCAGCCGTGGCGTGGAAAAGCTGTTTTTCAAGCTGCGCGATCAGGGCATGCTGGAAGGTGACGACGTGCAGATCGGTTTTCTCGCACGTAATTTCCAGCTGTTGCAAACCGGCTGGATTGCCCGTCCCGACATTGCCAAATGTCCACAGGAAGCACAGACCGTGGCGCGCGAGGGTTGCCTGAGCCTGCTGTATTTCCTGGCACCTTATGTGTCCAGCCGTTTCCGCCAGCCTTTCGAGCGCGTGCTGGCCGGCATGGTGCCGGGGCAGGGGGCCATCCCGGCCATCTGAACCCGTCTTTTGCTTACGCAGAGAATGGCCAGTCGCTGACCGGCCATTTGTCATTTTGTGCCGGAATTTTCATAAGCTTTGCAGGAAATCCGGCTTGGCTTCTTCCCCTGCTGACGGTATGGTTAGTGCGATATGCAACAGGCGTAAAGCCACAGGAGAGAAGAAGATGAAACTGGAAACCCTGGCCGTGCACGGCGGCTACAGCCCGGACCCGACCACCAAGGCGGTGGCGGTGCCGCTGTATCAGACCACCAGCTATGCCTTTGACAGCACCCAGCACGGTGCAGACCTGTTCGACCTGAAAGTGCAGGGTAATATCTATACCCGCATCATGAACCCCACCACCGATGTGCTGGAAAAGCGCGTGGCTGCGCTGGAAGGCGGTATCGGCGCGCTGGCGGTGGCATCCGGCATGGCGGCCATCAGCTATGCCATCCAGACCATCGCGGAGGCTGGTGACAACATCATTGCCACCAGCACGCTGTATGGCGGTACTTATAACCTGTTTGCCCACACCTTCCCGCAACTGGGCATCGAAGTGCGCTTTATCGACTACAAGGACCCGGCCTCCATCAGCAAGCTGGTGGATGACAAGACCAAGGCGGTGTTCTGCGAGTCGGTGGGCAACCCGCTGGGCAATGTGGTGGACTTTGCCGCCTTTGCCCAAGAAGCGCACAAACATGGCCTGCCGCTGATTGTCGACAATACCGTGCCCTCGCCGTACCTGTGCCGCCCCTTCGAGCATGGCGCGGATATCGTGGTGCACAGCCTCACCAAATACCTGGGCGGCCACGGCACCAGCATTGGCGGCATCATTGTCGATTCCGGAAAATTCCCCTGGGGCGAACATAAAGAACGCTTTGTGCGCCTGAATACGCCGGATGTCAGCTACCACGGCGTGAATTACGTCGAGGCACTGGGCCCGGCTGCCTATATCGCCCGTTCCCGCGTGGTGCCGCTGCGCAATATGGGCGCCGCCATTTCGCCGTTCAATGCTTTCCTGATCCTGCAAGGCATCGAAACCCTGGCCTTGCGCCTGGACCGCATTTGCGACAATGCGCTGAAGGTGGCCGAGCGGCTGCAAGCCCATCCGGCAGTGGAGTGGGTGGAATACGCCGCCCTGCCTTCCAGCCCCAGCAAGGCGCTGGTGGACAAATACATGGGCGGTCGCGCTTCGGGCATTCTGTCCTTCGGCATCAAGGGTGGCATCGAGGCCGGTGGCCGCTTCATCGATGCACTGCAACTGGTGACCCGTCTGGTGAATATCGGCGATGCCAAGAGCCTGGCTTGCCACCCTGCATCCACCACCCACCGCCAGCTGTCGCCGGAAGAGCAGCTCAAGGCCGGGGTGCGACCGGAGCTGATTCGCCTGTCCATCGGCATCGAGCACATCGACGACATTCTGGCTGATGTGGATCAGGCGCTGAACGCAGCGGCCCTGTAAAGGTGCGTTGTTGATGCAAAAAAGGCTGCCGGATGGCAGCCTTTTTCAATGTGGTGGAACTAGCGGCGGTGTACCACCTGCGGGTTCAGGCCGTTGGCCAGGTGGTGATGCCACTTGCCGTTGATGAACTCCTGCACAAAGCGCTTGGCGCGCTCGGCGTGGTCCAGCTCGCCATGCGGGGCGATATTGCTCAGGTGCACCGGGTGGCCCAGTTTGCGCGCCAGCTCTTCGGTATCGATGAATACCAGTGGCTGGCCGGGAAAACTGGGGTAGCTGACGGTTTCGCGTGACAGCAGGGTCAGTTGCAGATGGTGCTTGTCGCGCTGAATGAAATCGTACAGCTCATCCACTGCGGCTTCCTCGCCCTCCAGCATTTGCAGGAAATCCTTGTTCATCAGCAACAGCAGGCTGTTGATGCCCAGGCGCTGGTTGCGGGCACGATAACCGGCCAGCAGCCCCAGCAGGGATTGCGGTGAATAGGCCGGATTAAGGGCGCTGGAGTAAATCAGGCGGATCATTGCAGTCTCCTGGCGCTGGAGCGCTCTTGTGGTGATGGTGGCCGGTGTCATGGTGCGGACCTGGCTGGCTCCATGATAGGTGGAATTGCCTTGTCATGCACCTTGCCTGCTTGTGTGGCCAAATTTCAGCCGCCGGCCGCGCCCAGATGCAGCCAGAGCAGGAAGCTCAACAGTGCCGCCAGTGCGTGCAGCCAGGCGCGCCAGCGATAACTCACGGCCACGCCTTGCGGCGTGAGGGTGTTGATCAGATAGGGCTTGCCGTCATCCGGCTTGCGCACATGCAAGGTGGGCGGGGTGCTGGCCAGCTGCTGATGTAACTGGCGTACCTCACGCTCGGCAGCGGCACGTACCAGCTGCCATTCCTGTTCGCTGATCTGCCCGCTGCCGTCCAGATCAAAACGGCGCAGCAAGGCCGGCTGGTCCTGTTTCCATTCGCTCAGCTTTGCGCCCACATCCTGGCGGAATGCCTGCTGGTCGGGTCGCACACCTCCGTGGCTGCTCAACTGGCCCAGTACGTAGAGCGGGTCGCCTTCATCTATCCATTCTTCCACCAGCGTTTCATTGCCTTCCTGCCAGCTCTCGCGGTGTGGCGGCTGCACCTCGGCACCTTCCGGGTGGATGATCACCGCCTGCTTGCCATCCTGCAGCACAAAGGACTGATCGCTGCACTCCGGTACGGACAGCAGGCTGCCGTTGTCCAGCGTCAGCGGGTCTAGCGTACGGCCGGACAGGGCGCTGCGCCGGTCATTGTGATAGCGCCAGCAGCGGTACCACACGCAGCGGCGGCCGGAATAGGGGCTGTAGTTGACGGCACGCTCATGGTTGGTGGCCACGCCATAGAGTTCCACATGGCCCAGTGCGGCTGTTGCTGCGCGTGCGGTGGGCGTGTCGGCAATCAGCCGGTAACGCCGGTAATTGAGCCACCAGCCGATCAGCCCGCAGAGCAGCATGGCAGGCAGCAGCAGTTGGCGAAAAACCGGCAGTCCCAGTTTCAGGCCGGCAAAGCCCAGCAGCAGGTAAAGGCCAAAGGCCATCCAGCCATTGCGCGTCCACTGCCAGCTCAACCACTGCTGCATGATTCAACCCTGGCGGAACAGCTGGGCCAGATCAACATCCCGCTTTTCGGCGACGCTGAACTGCAAGGCGCGGGCGGGCTGGAAGTTGAACAGGCGGGCGATGAGCACATCGGGGAATTGCTCGATGCGCACATTGTTGAGGTTGACGGCATCGTTATACAGCTCGCGCCGGTCGGCAATGGTGTCTTCCAGCTGGCTGATGCGCTCGGCCAGATGAGAGAATTGCTGGTCTGCCTTCAGTTCCGGGTAGGCTTCCGCCACGGCCAGCACCTGGCCGATCAGCCCGCGCAGCTTGCCTTCCTCGTGCCCCAGCCCTTCCATATTGCGACTTTGGGCGTACTGGGCCACGGCCGAGCGCGCCTCCATCACCCGGCTGAGGGTTTGCTGTTCGAACTGGGCGTATTGCTTGCATACCTCCACCAGCTTGGGCAGTTCGTCATGGCGCTGCTTGAGCAGCACGTCGATATTGGCCCAGCTGCGGGCAACGGCATGCTTGAGGTTGACCAGTGCGTTGTACAGGGTGATGAAATACAGCAGGACAATGGCGATCACGCCAAAGAAAATCACCAGCTTCATGGAGGGGACTCCCCGAGGGTGCCGTGGTGGCAGGTAAAATACTGTTAAGCAGGATTATTCTAGCGGCATCGTCAGACATGCTGCCAGCAGTGTCAAGAAAGAGGATGGGGAATGCAGCTGCTCAACATTATTGGAGCTGGAAAACTGGGACGTACGCTGGGTCGCCTGGCGGCGCAAAGCGGCCAGTACCGGGTACAGGACTGCGTGGCCCGCAGCGCGGTATCGGCGCAGGCTGCGGTGGATTTTATCGGCGCAGGCCGGGCATGCAGCCAGCTGGCACAGGTGCGGCCAGCAGCGCTGACCTTGCTGTCCGTGCCGGACGATGCCATTGCCGCCACGGCGCAGGCACTGGCCGATAGTGGGCGGGTGCAGCCCGGTGCGGTGGTGTTTCATGCCAGCGGCGCGGCAGAGGCGGAAATACTGGCCCCCTTGCGTGCAGTGGGGGCGCATGTGGCCAGCCTGCATCCGGCGTTTTCCTTTGCCGACCCGGCACGGGCAGTGACGCAATTTGCCGCTACCTTGTGCGCGCTGGAAGGCGATGCGGCAGCGCTACCGCAGTTGCAGGACTTTGCCGCGGCCATTGGCGCACGGCCGTTTGCGCTGGCACCGGGTGGCAAGGCGGCCTATCACGCGGCTTTGTCGGTAGCCTCCAACTATCTGGTCACGCTGACCGATATCGCCCGTCAGCTGGCACGGCAGGGTGGTGTGGATGAGGCGCTGTTGTCCGCCTTGCTCGGGCCGTTGATGCAGGGCAGTCTGGCCAATGCGCTGAGCATGGGGCCGCAGCAGGCGCTGACCGGGCCCATCGTGCGTGGCGATGCTGCGACGGTAGCGCGTCATCTGGCGGTATTGCCGCTGGAGTTGCAGCCCGCCTATCGGGTGCTGGGCGAGCGTACGGTGGCACTGGCGGGGGCGCGTCTGCCTGAGAAGGCGCGGCAGACGCTGCTGGCCTTATTGCGCGACTGAATCGGCTTCTGGCGCTCCCACCTTGAATACCTGGCGCAGATAGGCAAGGAAGGTGGCATCGCTGCACATGGTCTTGCCTGGGCTGTCGGATAGCTTGGCCACCGGCTGGCCATTGCAGCTCACCAGTTTCAGCACGATTTGCAGCGGCTCCAGCCCCATGTCATTGGTGAAGTGGGTGCCAATACCAAAGCTCACCTGAATGTGCGGGCTGTAGCGGCGGTGCAGTTCCAGTGCCTTGTCCACGCTCAGGCCGTCGCTGAAGGTGAGCATCTTGGTGGCCGGGTCGATGCGCAGTTTGCGGTAATGGGCAATTGCCTTGTCCGCCCATTCCACCGGGTCGCCACTGTCGTGACGCAGGCCGTCGAACAGCTTGGCAAAGTACAAGTCGAAATCCGCCAGAAAGGCATCCATGCACACCACGTCGGTGAGGGCGATGCCCAGGTCGCCGCGGTATTCCTGCACCCAGGCCTCCAGGGCTGCGTTCTGAAAATCACGCAGCCGCACGCCCAATGCCTGGAAGGCCTGGAAGAACTCATGCGCCATGGTGCCGATGGGGGTGATGCCCAGCTTCCACGCCAGCCAGACATTGCTGGTGCCACGGAAAATCTTGGGCAGGGCGGCATTGAGCTGCTCCACAACTTGCTGCTGCCATTCACGGCTGAAGCGTCGACGGGTGCCGAAGTCGGAAATCAGCAGCGGAAAGCGCTGGCTGGCGCTTTCTTCCGCCTCGAAGCGCAGCAGGGTGGCAATTTTCTCATCCAGCCGGCGCTGGCCTTCCTCGCGTACCTGCGGCGTGTCCAGACGGCGGAAGTACAGCTCGTTGACGATGGCCAGCACGAAAATCTCGAAGAACATCGCCTGCACCAGCGGGCCTTCGATATGGATGTTCAGCGCATCGCCATCGCATTCCACCCGGATGAAGCGGCGCTGCAGGTGGAACAGTTCCAGATAATCGACAAAATCACTCTTGATGAAGCGCAAGCTGCGCAGATAGGCCAGCTCCGGCTGGGTGAACTGTAGCTGGCACAGCCAGTCCAGTTGGGCTTCCAGCTCCTTGTGCAATTGTGACAGCGGGTAATCCGGCTGGTTACGGCAGCGGAAAGCATACTGCCCGTAAGCTGCCGGAAACTGATGCAGGATGGCCTGAAGCATGGTGAATTTGTACAGGTCGGTATCCAGCAGGGAATGGATCAGCGGCGGCAGCTTGGGCATGGTGTGGGCTTTCAGGCAGCGTGCAGGATGAAAATGGCCGGGCGTTTGTGGAAGTCCGGCGCGTCTTGCGGCCAGTCCTTCACCAGGCGGCTGACGATGGTTTCTGTCGGCAGGGTCAGGTCGCAAGCCACCGCCAGCCGTGTAGCGGGGGCCAGTGTCTCACGCAATTGCTGCAGCAGCGCATTGTTGCGGTAGGGTGTTTCGATGAACACCTGGGTTTCGTTGCGCTGGCGCGAGCGTTGTTCCAGCTCCTTCACTACTTTGGCCTTTTCAGCCGCATCCACCGGCAGGTAGCCGTGGAAGGCAAAGCACTGGCCATTGGCCCCGGAGGCCATCAGCGCCAGCAAAATGGAAGAAGGGCCGATCAGCGGTGCCACGCGGATGCCGCGCTCGTGCGCCAGTGCCACCAGCTGTGCGCCGGGGTCGGCTACCGCCGGGCAGCCTGCTTCGGAGATCAGGCCCACGTCTTCACCTGCCAGCAGCGGCGCGAGCAGGGCGGTGACATCGGCTGGCTTGGTGTGTTCGTTAAGGGTATTCATTACCAGTTCACGGATGGGCGTGCTGACGCCCAGCGCCTTGAGGTGCTTGCGCGCGGTTTTTTCCGCCTCCACCACAAAGTGGCGGATATGCAGCACCTTGGCCGCTTCGCTGGCAGGCAGCCAGGCAATGCTTTCGTCGCCCAGCGGGGCGGGAATCAGAAACAGGGTGCCGGCCATTACAGAATCTCCACGCCTTCGGCATTCAACATGCTGATGAGTTGGAACAGCGGCACGCCGATCAGGGCGTTCGGGTCGTCCGACTCCACCTTTTCCAGCAGCGCACCGCCCAGGCCTTCGCTCTTGGCGCTACCTGCGCAGTGCAGGGCATCCGGTTCGCGCGTCAGGTAATTGCGGATTTGCTGTTCGGTCAGCTGGCGCAAGGTGACGCGGGTGATGCCCACGGTTTCCTGCAAGCGCCCGCTGGCGGTGTTGTATAGTGCCAACGCCGAATGAAACACCACGGTGCGGCCGCTCATCCACTGCAGCATGGTCACGCCGTTTTCAAACGAGCCGGGTTTGCCGATTTGCTGGCCATCGAGCAGGGCGACCTGGTCGGAGCCGATGATCAGTGCATTCGGGTAGTCGGCCGCCAGCGACTGGGCCTTGGTGCGTGCCAGGCGCACGGCAGTGTCCAGCGCACTTTCACCCGGCAGCGGGGTTTCGTCGCAGACGGGCGGCACGGCGGTGAAGGGCAGCCCGAGGCGGGCGATGATTTCCTGCCGGTAGCGGGAAGTGGAAGCCAGGATGATCTGCATGGTGGTATTGCTTGATTATTTTGACAAATCAGGGAGGCGGATTATATCATGCTGGGTTTATGTCTAACCCGATTTTGATCGACCCGCTCAAGTTCGCCCGTGAGGGCCGCGTTCTGACCGGCAAATTGCCCGTCAGCACCCTGGACGAGCGTGTGCACAGCGACCTGTCCGATACCTCCGGTATGGTGGAATACACCCTGGAAGGTTTTCGCGATGGCTCGTCCCGCCTTTCCCTGCGCCTGCAGGTGAAAGCCAGTGTTGCGGTAAGCTGCCAGCGTTGCCTGGAAGTGATGCCGTTCGAGGTGAGTACCGATTCGGTGCTTACCTTGTTCACCCGGCAGGAAAAGCTGGATGAAGCCTGCGAACTGGACGAAACGCTGGATGCCATTCTCGCGCCGGAAGAGCTTGATGTGGTGGCAATGATCGAAGACGAAATCATCATGGGCTTGCCGCACTCGACGAAACACGACGAATGCGGTTCGGAAGCTCTGACACGTGCCAAGGCTGACAAGCCCAATCCGTTTGCGGTGCTGGCCACGTTGAAGATCTCCAAGTCTTGAGTTATCAATACACGCGATTTTCCTAGGAGTCGAACATGGCTGTTCAACAGAACAAAAAGTCCCCGTCCAAGCGCGGCATGCATCGTGCCCACGATTTTCTGACCGCTCCGTCGCTGGCCAAAGAGCCGACGACCGGTGAAACCCACCTGCGTCACCACATCAGCCCGAACGGCTTCTACCGTGGTCGCAAGGTTGTTGCCACCAAAGGCGAATAATTCGTCCTTTCTCACCCAATACTTACCGTTTGTATAAAAACAGGTAGGTTTCACTACCGTACACGTTGATGACTATCACCGTCGCGGTTGATGCAATGGGCGGTGACGTTGGCCTCAAGGTCACCGTCCCAGCATCGATCCAATTCCTGCAAGACCATCCCAACACCAATCTGATTCTTGTCGGAGACCAGGCAGCCATCGAGGCTGAATTGTCCCGTCATCCGGGTGTTGCGCGTTCGTGCGTCCGTATCCAGCACGCCACCCAGGTGGTAGGCATGGACGAGTCGCCGCAGCTCGCCCTGAAGAACAAGAAAGATTCGTCCATGCGGGTGGCAATCAATCTGGTGAAGGAAGGCGAGGCGCAAGCCGCCGTGTCTGCCGGCAATACCGGCGCACTGATGGCAACCGCACGCTTTGTCCTCAAAACCATTCCGGGCATCGAACGACCGGCCATCGCCAAGATGATGCCGTCCGTCAAGGGCAGCACCTGCATGCTGGACCTGGGCGCCAACGTCGATTGCACGCCAGAACAACTCATGCAGTTCGGCATCATGGGTTCGGAGCTGGTTTCCAGCATTACCGGCAATGCCAATCCGCGCGTCGGACTGCTCAATATCGGTTCGGAGGACATCAAGGGTAACGACAGCGTCAAGCGCGCCGGCGAATACCTGCGTCAGTCCGAGCTGAACTTCATCGGTAATGTCGAAGGCAACGACGTCTACAAAGGCACGGTAGATGTGGTAGTCTGCGACGGTTTTACTGGAAATGTGGCGCTCAAGTCGGCTGAGGGGCTGGCGCACATGATTTCTTCTTTCCTGCGGCAGGAATTCACCCGCAACTGGTGGACCCGCCTGTGTGCGCTGGCAGCCATGCCGGTGCTCAATCAGTTCCGCAAACGTGTCGACCCCCGTCGTTACAACGGTGCCAGCTTGCTGGGCCTGCGTGGCATCGTGGTGAAAAGTCACGGTGGAACCGATGCCGTTGGATTCCGTTTCGCGCTGGAACAGGCTTGCGAGGAAGCCGGCTCCGACGTGATTGGTCATATCACCGACCGGGTTGCACACCAATTAAACAATCTCAAGCAAGCCGAGCCGGAAGCGAACTGATTAATACATGGCCCATTCCCGCATTCTAGGCACTGGCAGCTATCTGCCATCCAATGTGCTCACGAATGCGATGCTGGCCGAGCGCGTGGAAACCAGTGACGAGTGGATTGTCTCGCGCACTGGCATCCATGCCCGCCACATCGTGTCCGATGAAGAAACCACCAGCGATCTGGCGCTGAAGGCAGCAGAAGCTGCCATCCAGAGCGCTGGCATCGACAAGACCGAGATCGATCTGATCATCGTCGCCACCACCACGCCTGACATGATTTTCCCCAGCACCGCCTGCCTGTTGCAGGAAAAGCTGGGTATTCATGGCTGTGCCGCATTCGATGTGCAGGCGGTTTGCGCAGGCTTCATGTTTGCCCTCACCACCGCGCACAACTACATCAAGGGCGGCATGGCCAGCAAGGTGCTGGTTGTCGGCGCCGAAGTGATGTCGCGCGTGATGGACTGGGAAGACCGCCGCACCTGCGTGCTGTTTGGTGACGGTGCCGGTGCCGTGGTACTGGGTGCCTCGGAAGAACCGGGCATCCTGCATGCCAAGCTTGCCTCCGATGGCCGCTACAAGGACATCCTGAATACCCCGGCACAGATTTCCGGCGGCAAGATCCAGGGCATCCCCTTCTTGCACATGGACGGCCCGGCGGTGTTCAAGTTTGCCGTCAAGGCACTGTCCGACATCGCCTGCACCACGCTGGCCGAAGCCGGTGTCGACAAGACGCAAGTCGACTGGCTGGTGCCGCATCAGGCCAATTTGCGCATTATCGAATCCACGGCCAAGCATCTGGGCATGTCGATGGAGCGGGTGATCGTGACATTGCCGCAACAGGGCAATACCTCGGCTGCCTCCATTCCGCTGGCGCTGGACCATGCAGTGCGTGATGGCCGCATCCAGCGCGGTCAGACCATCCTGCTGGAAGGCATTGGCGGTGGTTTCGCCTGGGGTGCCGTGCTGCTGAAGTACTGATTCTTCGCGACGGAAGCATCGCTGGTTTCATGCCGTGCCCTGCCTGAGATAACGCCCATTTTCATGGGCGTTTGATCTGACTGCTTGGCAGCAAGGTCTGATTGCCTCATCCTTCCGTCGATTATTATTCCGTCGAAATTGCGGAGACTGTCTATGGCGTTTGCCTTTCTCTTTCCCGGTCAGGGCTCGCAAAGCCTGAAAATGATGGACGGCTTTGCCGACCTGCCGGTGGTGAAACACACCTTCGAAGAAGCCTCCACCGCGCTGGGCGTGGACCTGTGGGCCATGCTGCAGGCTGACAGTGCCGAGGCCATCAATGCCACCGTCAACACCCAGCCCATCATGCTGGCTGCCGGTGTGGCGACTTACCTTGCCTGGCAGGATGTCAGCGGTCTGCAACCTTCTGTTGTGGCCGGTCACAGCCTGGGTGAATACACCGCCCTGGTTGCCGCCGGTGCGCTGCCGTTTGCCGAAGCGGTAAAACTGGTACGCCTGCGTGCCGAAGCCATGCAGAACGCCGTACCGGCCGGTCAGGGTGCCATGGCGGCCATCCTGAACCTGTCGGACGATGACGTGCGCGCTGCCTGTGCCGAAGCGGCCAATGGCGAAGTGGTGGAAGCCGTCAATTTCAACTCCCCCGGTCAGGTGGTGATTGCCGGTAGCAAGGCCGCTGTCGAGCGCGCCATGGAAGCCTGCAAGGCCCGCGGTGCCAAGCGTGCGCTGCCGCTGCCGGTATCGGTGCCTTCGCACTGTGCGCTGATGAAGCCGGCCGGCATGCAGCTGGCCGAGGCCCTGCTGCAAGTACACATCAATACCCCGGCCATTCCGGTGCTGCACAATGCCGACGTGGCCAGCTACAGCGATGCGGCCGATATCCGCGATGCGCTGGTGCGCCAGCTGTACAGCCCGGTGCGCTGGACCGAAACCATCCAGAAGCTGGCAGCCGACGGCATCGTCAGCATGGCCGAGTGCGGCCCTGGCAAGGTGCTGGCTGGTCTGGCCAAGCGTATCGACGGCAACGTCAAGTGCCTGGCACTGACCGATGCTGCCGCGCTGCAAGCGGCCAAGGCCGAACTGCAATGATATTCAGCCACCAGCCCGTGTTGCATGCGGCTGATGGCTGGTGAAGTACACAACAAGGAGACATCCTCAATGAGTCTGCAAGGCAAAGTAGCCCTGGTTACCGGCGCTTCGCGTGGCATTGGCGCAGCCATTGCCGATGCGCTGCAAGCCGAGGGCGCCATTGTCATTGGTACCGCGACTTCCGAGTCCGGTGCTGCTGCCATCCATGAGCGTCTGGCTGCCAACGGCGGTACCGGTCGCGTGCTCAACGTGACGGAAGACGGTGCCATTGAAGCGCTGGTTGACGCCATCGACAAGGAATTCGGCGCGGTGGCCATCCTGGTCAACAATGCCGGCATTACCCGCGACGGCCTGCTGATGCGCATGAAGGACGACGACTGGGATGCCATCATGGATACCAACCTGAAGTCGGTGTTCAAGGCATCCAAGGCGGTACTGCGCGGCATGATGAAGGCCCGCTGGGGCCGTATCATCAACATTGCTTCGGTGGTCGGTGCAACCGGCAACCCCGGTCAGACCAACTACGCAGCGGCCAAAGCCGGTATCATGGGCTTCACCAAGTCCATGGCACGTGAGGTTGGCAGTCGCAATATCACGGTAAACTGTGTGGCACCGGGTTTTATCGATACCGACATGACCCGTGCACTGCCGGAAGAACAGCGCACCGCGCTGGTGGGCCAGATTTCCCTGGGCCGCCTGGGCGATGCCAAGGATATTGCTGATGCAACCGCCTTCCTGGCATCGGACCGTGCGGCCTATATCACCGGCCAAACACTGCATGTCAATGGCGGCATGTTCATGCCTTAACCGGTCCTGTCGAACAAAAGACAAGATTTAGGTGGGCTGCTCTAATTTTTTTTTGTAGAATACACGGGTTTTGTGATCCCGAATCAGAAAGGTCAAGGGTTTAGACAAATGGAAAACATCGAAGCGCGCGTTAAAAAGATCGTTGCCGAACAACTGGGCGTGAACGAAGCTGAAGTCAAGATCGAATCGTCCTTCGTTGATGATCTGGGCGCTGACTCCCTCGACACCGTTGAGCTGGTAATGGCTCTGGAAGAAGAGTTCGAGTGCGAAATCCCGGACGAAGAAGCTGAAAAGATCACCACTGTTCAGCAAGCCGTTGATTACGTTACCGCCCACCTGAACAAGTAATACTTTCAGGCCTGTACAGGACCTCTGCGCGGTGTGGCCTTGGCTCGCCTGCAGAGGTTCTTTTGTTATAGAGGGTTCCAAACGTCCGTTTGACTGTCATCAACTTCACACGGAAGTTGTGGGATCATCGGGAGACTGCCTCCCCTCTACTCACGGAGATTCTTCGTGTCCAAACGCAGAGTTGTAGTAACCGGTCTGGGACATATTTCCCCGGTCGGCAATGATGTTGCCACTGGCTGGGCCAATCTGTTGGCCGGCAAGAGCGGCATTGGCAAAGTGACCCGTTTTGATGCCAGCGACCTGAATTGCCAGATCGCCGGCGAGGTCAAGGACTTCGACATCAGCGCGTATATTTCCCCCAAGGAAGCGCGTCGTTCCGACCTGTTCATCCACTACGGCATTGCAGCAGCGCTGCAGGCCGTGGCTGATGCCGGCCTGGACGATGTGGCTGATCTGGACAAGACCCGCGTTGGCGTCAACATCGGTTCCGGTATCGGCGGTCTGCCGCTGATCGAGGAAACCGGCGTGGCCGTACAGGAAAACGGCATCCGCAAGATCGGTCCTTTCTTCATCCCCGGTTCGCTGATCAACCTGATCGCCGGCCACGTGTCCATCCTGAAGGGCTACCAGGGCCCGTCGTATGGCATCGTGTCTGCCTGCACCACCGGTGCGCATTGCATCGGCGATGCAGCCCGGATGATTCAGTATGGCGATGCCGACGTGATGGTGGCCGGTGGTGCCGAAGGTGCCATTTCCAAGCTGGGCATGGGCGGTTTTGCCGCCATGAAGGCGCTGTCCACCCGCAATGACGATCCGGAAACCGCGTCCCGTCCGTGGGACAAGGGCCGTGACGGCTTTGTGATGGGCGAAGGCGCCGGTGTGCTGGTGCTGGAAGAATACGAGCACGCGGTCAAGCGCGGCGCGCGTATCTATGCCGAGCTGATCGGTTTTGGCATGAGTTCCGATGCCCACCACATTACCGCTCCGAATGCGGATGGCCCGGCCCGCGGCGTGCAGAACGCACTGCGCGATGCCCGGATCAACCCGGATCAGGTGCAGTATGTGAATGCGCACGGCACTTCCACCCCGCTGGGTGATGCCAACGAAACCAGCGCGCTGAAGATTGCCTTTGGCGATCACGCCAAGAAGCTGGTGGTGAACTCCACCAAGTCGATGACCGGCCACTTGCTGGGCGGTGCTGGCGGCGTGGAAGCCATCTACTCCATCCTGGCGCTGTACAACCAGGTATCACCGCCCACCATCAACCTGCACGAGCAGGATGTGGAAGCCGGTTGCGATCTGGACTACGTGGCCAATACCGCCCGTGACATGAAGATCGACATCGCCATTTCCAACTCGTTTGGTTTTGGTGGTACCAACGGTACCCTGGTGTTCAAGCGCATGTAATGGCCGACGCGTGTTGCGGTGCTGCTGCGCCGCAACGCGAAAACGCATTGACAGCCCGAACCGCTGCGATACACTCGCGGCGGTTTTCTTTTTTTGCGGCGCGCCCCATGCCGCTGTGTGGAACAGGCATGTTTACCGAACGACTCGACTTCCTTCCCGACCTGCTGGCCCTGCATGCCGCCCATCGTGCGGAATTTCCCTTCCTGCTGATGTCCTCCGGCGATCAGGGCTGGGACATGCTGTTTGCCGCAGAAAGCACCACCCTGTATCACGGCGGGGAAGGGGAGGCTTTTGTCGAGGCCTTGCGCGGTTTCCAGCCGCAGGGGGTGGATAACCCGCACGGCCTGCCCTTTGTTGGCGGCTATTTCCTCTACCTGGGCTATGACTTGCTGTCGCAGTTTGAAGCCAAGGTGGACGAGGCACTGCCGGACAGCTTTCCGCTGGCGGCCATGGCGCGGGTTCCGGCTGCATTGTTGATCAACCGGCGCGAGCAAAGCGCCTGGCTGGTGGCCGAAACCGCCAGCCAGCTACAGCGCCTGCAACAGCTGGTACACGGCATTGGGCCATTCAACCCGCATCCGGTCAGCTTGCTATCGCTGCAGGAAGACCCGCCGCAGTGGTATACCGATGCCGTGCTGCGGCTGAAGCAATACATCTATGAAGGGGATGTGTTCCAGGTGAACATCTCGCGCGGCTGGCGCGCCGAACTGGGGGCCGACGTTGCCGCGCCGGACCTGTTTGCCGCGCTGCGCCGTGCCAATCCCGCGCCGTTTTCTGCGCTGGCGGATTTTGGTCAGGCGCAGATTGTCAGCTCCTCGCCCGAGCGCCTGGTGCGGGTGCGCGATGGCTGGGCCGACACCCGCCCGATCGCCGGCACCCATCCGCGCTCGCTGGACCCGACCGAAGATGCCGCCCTCAAGCAGCGGCTGATTTCCAGCATCAAGGAGCGCGCCGAGCACGTGATGCTGATCGACCTGGAACGCAACGACCTGGGGCGTATCAGCCAGCCCGGCACAGTGGAAGTAAACGAACTGATGGCGGTGGAAAGCTATGCCTACGTCCACCATATCGAATCCAATATCCGTGGGCGTTTGCGTGAGGAAATCACCCCCGCCGACACCATCCGCGCACTGTTCCCCGGCGGTACCATCACCGGCTGCCCCAAGGTGCGCACCATGCAGATCATCCGCGAGCTGGAAAACAGCGCACGTCGTGCCTATACCGGCAGCCTGGGCTATCTCAACCGTGATGGCAGCATGGACCTGAATATCCTGATCCGCACTTTCATGCAGGAAGGGCAGCAGCTGCGCTTCCGTGCCGGTGGCGGCATCGTGGCGGATTCGGACCCGGAACGCGAATTGCAGGAAACCCGCCACAAGGCACGCGGCCTGCTGCGTGCGCTAGGGGTGGAGCAAGCCTGATGGCCATGCTGATCAACGGCCAGCCGGGCGAGCAGGTTTCCGCACTGGATCGTGGCCTGGCCTATGGCGACGGCATCTATCGCACCATCGAAATCCGTGCTGGCCAGCCCCGTTTGTGGGCCTGGCAATACCGGCGGCTGGTGGCGGATGCCCGCCGTTTGAAGCTGCCGGTGCCAGATGCAGCCCTGCTACTGGATGAGATCGGCCAACTGGCAGGCGGCCTGGAGCAAGGGGTGGCCAAGATTGTGCTCACCCGTGGTGTGGGTGCGCGTGGCTATGCCATGCCTGCCGATGTTCAGCCTACCCGCATGGTGTCCGTCACCGCCTGGGCCGGCTATCCGCCCGAGCGTGCCCGTGACGGGGTGCATGTACGCTGGTGTGACACCCGGCTGGCCTGTCAGCCACTACTTGCCGGTATCAAGCACCTGAACCGGTTGGAAAACGTGCTGGCCCGCTCGGAATGGTCTGACCCGGACATTCACGAAGGCCTGATGCTGGACACGCGCGGCCTGCTGGTGGAAGCCACCATGAGCAATGTTTATCTGGTGACCGGGCAGCAAATCATCACCCCGAAACTGGATCAGAGCGGTGTGCAAGGCATGCTGCGCGACTGGCTGTTTGCCCATGCCCCGCAACTGGGTTACCCCTTGGTCGAGGCTGAAATCCTGCCCGCGCAATTGCAGGCTGCCGATGCGGTATTCCTGTCCAATAGTCTGATCGGCCTGTGGCCGGTGGCCAGTATCGACGGCCAGAGCCTGTCGCACGCTCATCCCTGCTGTGCACAGCTGCAGGCCTTGCTGGCAGCTGAGAACTGATTACTGTCGCCAAGTCCCCATCTCCGCCTGCTGTATTCGCTTAGATAAAATTTGCATAAGGTTTGCTGATTAAATTATTTCTGGCGCTAAATAGTGCTCGCTATAGTGGCAGCCACGATGAAGGGAGCGGTTTCCCTTCCGTGTTCCGGCCTGCATCCGCGATGCGCCAAGGAGAATCAGCATGGTGGCAGCCAGCCTGCTGGAACAGCTTGCCTGTCAACAGCCCGCCGCACTGGCACCCATCGAACACGACCTGGCTTTCATCAACCAGCTGCTGAACGCACACCAGTTCGAACAATTCCCCCTCAGCCTGCAAGCCGGACGGGTGCGTGGCCGCCACGAAGAATGGCGCTTCCGCTCGGTATTCCAGCCGGTGTATGCGCTGGAGGCCGATGGCGCTACGCGCCTGTGGTCAGTGGAGGCACTGGCGCGGGTGACCGACAGCTTTGGTGGCCAGCTGATTCCCACCGTATTGTTTGCTGCCGAAACCTCACCGCGCCGCTCGGTGTTTCTCGACCGTCAGCTGCGCTGTCTGCACCTGCTCAATTTCCTGCTGCAACACCCGGGGCCGGAGCTGATCCTGTCGCTCAATGTGAATGGCCAGCATCTGGTGAATGTCAGCGAGGCGCACGGCCAGTTTTTTGCCGAAGTGCTGCAACAGCTGAATATCCCGGCCAGCCGCATCTGTCTGGAAGTGGTGGAAGACGCCGTCAGCGATCCGCTGCGCCTGCTGGAAGCCGTGCAGCGCTATCGCAGCCTGGGTTTCCGTATTGCGCTGGACGACTTTGGCCAGGGTGCATCCAATCTGGAGCGCGTCTGGTTGCTGGAGCCGGATTACGTCAAGCTGGACAAGGTGCTGATGCGCCATGCGCTGATGCGCCCCAGCGTGCGCGACAAGCTGGCCAAACTGGTAGACATCCTGCACCTGCACGGTGCGCAGGTGGTAGGTGAGGGGATAGAAAGCGCGATGCAGCTGGATATCGCCCGCGCTGCCGGCTGTGATTTCGTGCAGGGCTTCCATCTGGCGCGCCCGGCAGAGTTGCTCGGTCTGCCGGCCTGAACCTCCAGCTGGCGGCGTCATGCCGCACGCTTACCCTTCCAGCGGGACAAACCACTCCATGTGACGTGCGCTCCCCAGGCTCTCCAGCCCGTGATCGTGCAGCGCCTGCTGCAATTGCAGCAAGAAGGCCTGCTCATCCGCAATGCCGCGATACACTTCCATCCAGGTTTGCTGTGCCTGCTGTGCGTTGTCATCCTGCCGTCGCATCAGGCTGACTTCCACGCCCTGCTGCGCCAGTGCGGCCTGCATCTGCCGCAGCAGGGGCAGCCAAGCCGGCCCGTCGGTGGCGGCAATCTTGTAATACACATACAGCTCGCTGGTCATGCTGGGCTTTCCTTCCTGAGGCATGCAGGCTTTGCAGTCGCGCAAAATCGCTTATCATAGACCACTTCGCCCACGCTAGTGGGCATCTGGCAAACCAGGTGACAGTGCAGGAAAGGGGAGTGGTGTGCAGCAGGGTATTACCACCTTGGTGGTGGTTGGCGTCGGTTTGATTGGTGGCTCGTTTGCCTTGTCGCTCAAACGCGCAGGCAAGGTGCAACACGTCATCGGCGTTGGTCGCACACTGGAAAACCTCACCCGTGCGCTGGAACTGGGCGTGGTGGATGAAATCAGCCAGGACCTGGCCGCCGTGGCCAGCCGGGCCGATATGGTATTGCTGGCCTGCCCGGTGGGGCAGATGGGCCGCATGATGCAAGCCATGGCCCCCCATTTGCAGCCGCATGCCATCGTGACTGACGCCGGTAGTACCAAGGGCGACGTGGCCCAGCTGTTTGCCCAATACCTGCCGGCGCAGCTGGCTAACTGTGTACCGGCCCACCCCATTGCCGGGTCTGATTTGTCTGGCGCTGCCGCAGCCCAGTACGGCCTGTATGAAAAGCGCAAGGTGGTGCTCACCCCCTTGCCGCAAACCACCATGGCAGCCTGCGATACGGTGGCCGAACTGTGGCAGGCCTGTGGTGCCGTCATTCACCGCATGCGGCCGGAAGAGCACGACAGTGTGTTTGCCACCGTCAGCCATCTGCCACACCTGCTGGCCTTTGCCTATGTCGGCATGGTGGCAGGCAAGCAAGATGCGCGGCGCTGTTTTGATTTTGCCGCCACCGGTTTTCGCGATTTCACCCGCATTGCCGGCAGCCATCCGGAAATGTGGAAAGACATCACCATGGCCAATCGCAGCGCCTTGCTGGACGAACTGGAACGCTACCGCCAGGCGCTGGCCGACCTGACTGCCCAGGTAGAAGCGGCCGACGCCGACGCCCTGGCGCAGACATTTGAAACCGCCCGTGCCGCGCGTGTGGGCTGGTATCAGCGCTTCCTGCGCGAAGGACAAAGCTGACATGGCGCGCACCCTGCTGATTACCGGTGCCTCCCGCGGCATTGGCGCGGCCACGGCCTTGCAGGCCGCTGCCGCCGGGTGGCAGGTGGCGGTGAACTACCGGCAGGATACCGCTGGCGCTGCACAGGTGGTGGCCAGCATTCAGGCGGCCGGAGGTGTGGCACAGGCTTTTCAGGCCGATGTGGCTGAGGAAGCGGACATCATCCGGCTGTTTGACGCTGTGGTTCAGCATTTTGGTGCGGTACACGGACTGGTCAACAATGCCGGCAGTACCGCGCCCATGGGCCGCTTGCAGGACTTCAGCGCCGCACGCATCCAGCACATGCTGCAACTGAATGTGGCTGGCCCCATGCTGTGCTGTCGCGAGGCTGTACGCCGCATGTCCACCGCCACTGGCGGGCAGGGCGGGGTCATCGTCAATGTTTCCTCCGCCGCCTCCCGGCTGGGGAGCGCTGGCGAATATGTCGATTACGCCGCCTGCAAGGGAGCCATCGACACCCTTACCCTTGGCTTGGCCCGCGAAGTGGCCACCGAGGGCATTCGCGTCAACGCGGTCCGCCCCGGACTGATAGCAACCGGCATCCATGCCATCAGCGGTGAGCCCGGCCGGGTGGCCAGACTGGCACCGGGGGTGCCCATGCAGCGTGGTGGATTGCCCGAGGAAGTAGCCGCCGCCATTGTGTGGCTGCTGTCCGATGCTGCCAGTTTTTGCACCGGCAGCATCCTGGATGTCTCCGGCGGGCGTTAGTCCGCGGCCTTGGCCGTTGACTGAGCCTGGGAGCCCGGTAACACAAACACCCGTTCCGGCAAGCTGAACTGGCGCAGCCTGAGCAAGGCCAGCGGGCCATCTGCCGCGCTGGTGCGCAGGATATAGCGCGCTGTCAGCCCATCGGGCAGGGCAAAGTCCAGCTGATAACGTGCCTTGTCCAGTTGCTCCACCTTGGCCTGCTCCAGCAGACGGATAAACGCCCAGCGCCCGTTGAATGCCAGCGTTTGTCGGCTACCGGTCTTCAGCGATTCCCACACCAGTTGACTGCCCGGCTGCTGGGCATGGCCCGGCCAGCGCAATGCGCTCCAGCTGGCTTGCTGGTTGAAATAACTCACGGTTTGCCCATCCACCGTCAATTCGGTGCGGACCAGGCCGGGCATCGCCACCGGCTGCAGTTCAAAGCTGTAAGCAGCGTCCCCTTCGGTAAACCAGCGGCTGGCCAGCCGACTGAGGCTGTTGACGGCATTGAGGAAGGCAGCATCAAACGGTGCAGCATTGGCCAGATTGGGGCTGGGCAGCCATTGGTCACCTTCCTGCACCAGCGCACCGCCCAGGGTTTGCTGCAAGAAGCGGGCTATTTCGCCCTGTTGCGGGGCCAGATAGCGGCCAAGGGCCGGAATGGCGGCATCGTTGTCGGTACTGTTGAAGGGATAACGTCCGCTCATCTCGCTGCCCCAGGGCAGTACGATGCTGCGCCGCCACAGCGCATTGATGTCCGCCGCCGCAGGCAACAGCACCACGGCACCGGCCTCATCCAGCGGGCTGACAAAGGCTTGTTGAGCAAACCCCGCCCATTCCTGGCCCAGGCTGGCGGCCAGCAGCGCGGCGTATTTCTGCCCGTCGCTGATTTCATTCTGCCGTCCTTGAAACAGCGCCTGGGCCAGTTGGCGGGCTGCCGCATCCGGATTGGGGCTGGCGGCCAGTTGTTGCAGTTTCAGCCGTACTGCGGTGAGGGTTTCCAGATAGCGGGTCAGGCTGACGCTGCTGGCCGGTGCGCTATTGCCCGTGTTATTGCCATCTGGCGGAACGCTGAGTGCCAGCAAGGGGCCAAAGGCGGCGCTCAGCGGGTCGGTTGCAGCCTGCGGCTCGTTTGCTGCATTCTTGCCCACCAGCTGGCGGGTTTTATCCAGCAGATTGCTGGCCAGTGACTTCTCTGCCGCCCCGGCGCGGCCCTGATATTGCAACATCGCCATCAAGGCTTGCAGCGGCGAGCGTTGCGGGTCGGCATAGGCATTCAACTGTTCGCTGGCGGCGGCCAGCGATGTGGTGTTCTGCAAGTGCAGCCGGTTAAGAAAGGCCTGCCAGGCGGCAGCATAATCGGCAAAGTAGCGCTGGCGCAGCCGTTGCGCCAGCACCGGCCCCTCGCTCTTGCTGCTGGCAACGCCTAATACCCAGCCCGCCTCGCTACCCTGTTTGGGGTCGGCCTGCTCAAACGCCTCCTTCAAATATCCTTCCCAGGCTTCGCGGGTATAAATGCCCGCTACGGTGCCGGGCAGGGCAAACAGCCCGCGGCTATCCACCCCCGGCAGCAGGCTGGCGGCACTGCGTGGCGGGTACTTGGCTGCTGCCTGTTTCAGGATGGTTTGGTACAGCGTGGCATCGTCATGCTCGATGCCATTAAGCGATAACAGTGTCTGGCGCGCCGCAGCCACCACGGCAGGGTCGGCAGCCTGCCGCCAGCCTGCCTGGCCTGGCAGGTGCTGGCTGTAAAAGCGCAGCACATCGGCCCGCCTGCCTTGTGCCAGCCCATCCGCCTGCAAGAGTTGCGCGCTCAGGAAGGCAGGCTGCGCCCGTGCCGGCTGGTCCAGCATCAGGTAGGCCTTCAGGCTGTCATAGCCTTGCCGTTGTGCCTGCTGCAGCAAGGCGTTGTCGCTGCTGGTCAAGGGCAGCTCATTCAAGGCCAGTAACACCTGACGCAGATTCTGCCGTGCCGGCTCCACCAGCCAGCGCTGTGCAGCCTTGCCATAGCCATCCAGCAAGGCCTGCTGTACTGCAGGCAGCTGGTTCAGGCCCAAACGCCACCACCACGGCAAGCCCTGACGCTGTGCCTGCTGCAATTGACTGATCTGCTGTTGCACCGCCCCTAGCTTAGGCAGGGCCACGGTCAGCGATGTGGCCTGTTGCAGCGCCTGCTGTTGTTGTTTTGCCTGCTGGATCATCTGGAAATTGTGCTGAAACGACAGCGCCACTCCCAATAGCAGCAAGCCGACCATGGCGGTGACCGCCCAGCCTGCCTTGTCGCTGTGCGACAGGCGGTGTCTGCGTGGCGAAAACTGCTGCCAGGGTCGTGTGGTGGCGGGGAGTAGCGCTGCGTCGTCTGCCACCCAGCCTAGCTGCACCAGCGGCTGCCCCGGCGGTAACTGCTGGCTGATGGCGCGTAGCTGCTGTGCCAAGTGTTTGATGACGTCGGGCTGGTCCAGCGCTGCCGACAGCGCCAGACGCTTGTTGTCCGACGACTGCTTTAACACATCCGCCTGCCCCTCTACGGCCAGCGTCCAGGCCAGCTGCTGCAAGTCGCGGGTGGTGGTTTCCATGTTGCTGGCATCCCGTATCTGACAGACCACCCCACCGGCAGGCACGGCCCAGCCGCTCAGTGCCAGGCACAGCGGCAGCCGCCAGCCACAGCGCTGGTTGAAATCCAGCAACTGTTGCAGCGCCGGGCTGCCCACGTCCGGTAGCGTGGGTGCCACCAGCATCACGCCGTCCAGCGGTGGACGCCAGTGGCCACGCAGGGTACGCAGCTCTGGTGCTGGGACACTATCCGGTACAGGAATGAACAAGGCCGTGTCGCTTTCCTGCCAGCGCTTGGCGGGGCGATCCGCGGCTGTCGGGAGGTCTGCTAGATAATCGATGACGGCAACCCAGGCCTTGCGCCGACGGCTGCTTGTTAGCGTGCCTAGTTGCTGGCGTATCGATAGACTGTCCTCTTGCGGCTGAGCCGTATCGCCCAGCCGACCGGGGTGCTCTGACTGTGCTTGCCGTAGTCGCCAGCCATGCCAGCAATAGGCAAGACCAAGCCCCAGCAACACCGCTACCAGTATGAGCACACTGGCCCATAGCCGATCACTGCCTTGTGCATAAAAACCCGCCAGATACAGGCTCGACATCAGCGCAATGCCCAGCAGCAGCAGGGCAAGTGCGGCGGCGAGCCAGCCATAGCCGGGGGAGGGAACTGTTTGGTGTTGCTCTGACATTCCAGTGATTCCTTGCGTAGCAATGACGATGTGTAACGCGCTTAATCCACCTGCCAGGCAGTACTGGAATGCAGCAAGCGTGGTGGAACCGGACAGTGGCACATCACCAGGTCATTGTTCAGCGCAACGGTGTAGCCATTAAGGCCGCCCACCGAACCACGCGGGCCGTCTGCCACAATGGTTCCCACCTGTCCGCACCGGAAGCATTTGGCCTTGCCCCCGACAAAGCTCAAGCCGATGCCTTCAACAACCGGGCCGTCCGGAATCACATCCAGCACCTCTCCTCCTCCTGTCAGGCTGTCGTGCTGACGAATGGCATAGCGACTCATGTTTGCTCTCCTTGATCAAGTGTTGTAGGCGGCAATACCACGCCCGCCCATGTTTGCTCTGCTTGCTGCAAATGCCAGCCCACGGGCTGACCGCTGAGCTGTGCCCGGTCCAGCGCACTCAGTAGCAGAACCCAGGGTGCCAATGGGCCGACATCGCCCCAGTAGTCCGGCAATTTCAATGGTGTAGCCGCCCATTCGGCCTCTGCTGCGCATGCCACATGCTGTGGCTGCAGCCGGATAAATCCTGGCGCGCGCTCCAGGGAGGCATTGTGTTGGGCGCGGCGTAAATCAGCACTGCCTTCAATTTCAACGGGCCGATACACCATGGCACTGGCAGGCGCGCTGGCTTGCAACAGCAAGGCAAAGCCGGCTTCACATGGCATGGCCGCTGGAGCATCGGGCTGGGTGGAGACTGCCAGCTGCACGCCTGCCAGCAGCACCTGTGTCAATGGCGCAGTCTCGTCGTGCAACTGGTCAATCCACACATCCAGTGCAGCGATATCGGCCAAGGGCCTGGCCTGCTGCGGGCAGCGGATTCCCTGGTTTTGCAGCTCGGCTTGAAACGCCTGCCAACTGGCCGGGCTACCCAGCCATGCCACGGCTTGCGGCTGAGCGGAAACCGGCCAAGCGGCGGCCAAACGGCGGGCCAGTGCACCAGCCAGTTGTGCCGCGCGACCGGCGTTATCGCTGTCGCTTCCGGTCAGGTCCGGAATACGCCATTCCCCAAATGCTTCGGTCGGTGCTGCCTGTGTGGGCGCATCCTGTACCAGTTGCTGGCGATCAGCCTCGGTCAGGCAGGCCGGTCCAAGCAGCACGGAATGCAACACCGCCGCACCTTCCTGCATGCGCCGCTGTTGCCAGTCATGCTGTGCGGCAAGTTTGCGATTCTGCTGCGACACCCGCAGCGTCATCACGCTGAAACCAGCCAATATGCTGGCCAGCAGCGCACACGCCACGGCCAGGCCATAACCCAGCGCATGAGTCCAGAAAGTGAGCGAAGAGACCGACTTGTCCGCAGTCTTGGCGTAATACAGCAGCCCCCAGCCCAGGTTGATGGCCAGACAGAGCAGAAACAGCCCCAGCAGCCACCACCAGCGTGGCAGGACGGGGTAGCGGAATTGCTGCAAGGGGCGCTGGTCATTGCGCATCAATCAACTCCCGATAAGGTGCGGAGGGAAGGCCATTTACGTGAACGCTTTGCGGGCAGGTTTCGCCGCTGCCACACAGGGTGCCGATGGGCAGGGCGTCCGGGGTGGGAGGCGCGGCGGCACGTTGCGCGGCCTGGGCTTTTTGCGCGGCTTGCGCCTTGGGGTCGGGTCGCCCGGTTTCCGGGTCCAGCGCCTTGGCTGCGGCCAGTTCGCGGATACGCTGTTCTGGCGGCAGCGGTGGCGGGACATTGGCTTCAAAGTCACGCAGCCACTGGATCTTGCCATCCCACGGTGGCAGCGGTGCGGGCGGCAAGGGGACGATGCGGTCCAGTTCCGGGACTTTGGGGTTGGCCCACGTGTAGTCGGTCAGGGTATCGCTGATGAGAGTGTACCGGCGTACACGTTCTGCATCCGGTTTAAACCCAAGATCGTGACGGCTCCAAGAGTCGGTACCATCCTTGTAAGGTTCTCCAAAGGCATAGGCCAAATAGTATGGCCCCATTTCATTACCGGCTTTGCTGGCTTGGATAAAAGCCTGTATCGCATCGGCATTGTTTTCGCCTTGTGCATAAACACCATAGGTGATTGCCGCCTTGCCATGGCCTTGCTCGCCAGCGCATTTCAGCATTTGCAGCGCAATTGCAAACGTAACCGGATTAGCAATTGTCATGCGGTAAAACTTATCGCCGATCAGATACTGCGCCTCCGGGCTACCCAGGTCGGCGGCTTTGCGGTAGTAGCGGTTGGCCAGCGCCGGGTCTTGCCTGACGCCATAGCCTGCTTCCAGGTAGCGGCCCATATCGTAATAGCCACCGGGGATGACTCGGCGGATCAGGTCTTCGGTCAGGTCCAGCGTCTCCTTGACCGGGTCTGCGCTCATGGCGGTGCCGCGGCCTATCATCTCGCGCAGATCGAGGTTGGCCTGGTAATGGCCGTAAGCGGTGGCAATGCGGTATAGCCGTTCCATCACCGGGTGGACCATCGGGTCTTGCTGGATGATGTTGTTGCGGCGCAGCCAGCGCGCATGGCGGTAGAGCTGGTCTGCCTCGGGGTCGAGCGCGGGCAAGCGGTCCTTCTCGTAGGCGCAGCTGAAGGCGAGTTGGGTGTTGACGTCGTTGAGGGCGGGCACATTGCGCTCCCCGGCATTGCAGGCTCCCAACGCCAACATCAGTAACAGTGCGGATGACCCCGTCAGGTGGATGGGTTGCTTCATCGCAAATAGCCCACCAGTTGCCACTGCACCGCTTCAGTACGCTGTGCGTAGCCGCGCCAGCGCTGCAACAGCCTGGGGTAGTGCGCACGGTGCGGTGGGAAGATGTCACCCTGCAAGAAGATGCGTACCACCTGGTTGGCGCGCAGGCCCGGATACTGGCCTTGAATGCTGTCCGCTGGAAACTGCACTTGCCAGTGGCCGGTTTGCGGGCAGGTTTCACCGCTGCCACACAGGGTGCCAATGGGCAGGGCGTCCGGGGTGGGAGGCGCAGCGGCGTCTTGGGCGGCACGTTGCGCGGCCTGGGCTTTTTGCGCGGCTTGCGCCTTGGGGTCGGGTCGCCCGGTTTCCGGGTCCAGCGCCTTGGCTGCGGCCAGTTCGCGGATGCGTTGCTCTGATGGCAGTGGTGGCGGGATATTGGCCTCAAAGTCTTTCAGCCACTGGATCTTGCCATCCCACGGTGGTAGCGGCGCAGGCGGCAGGGGGACGATGCTGTCCAGCTCCAGGACTTTGGGGTTGGCCCACGTGTAGTCGGTCAGGGTATCGCTGATGAGGGTGTACCGGCGTACACGTTCTGCATCGGGCTTAAAACCAAGGTCGCGCGAGGCCTCCCACTTGGCTTGATCCCCGGTATAGGGTTGACCAAAGGCATCGGCCAAATAGTATGGCCCCATTTCATCACCCGCTTTGCTGGCTTGGATAAAAGCCTGTATTGCATCGGCATTGTTTTTGGAGCCTTGAGCATGTACGCCATATTCGATGGCGGCCTTGGCATGGCCTTGCTCACCTGCACATTTCATCATCTGCCAGCCAATGGCAAACGGAACCGGGTTGCTGGCTTTCATCCAGGTCAGTTTGTCCCCTACCAGATACTGCGCCTCCGGGCTACCCAGGTCGGCAGCCTTGCGGTAATAGCGGTTGGCCAGCGCCGGGTCTTGCCTGACGCCATAGCCTGCTTCCAGATAGCGGCCCATATCGTAATAGCCACCGGGGATGCCCCGGCGGATCAGGTCTTCGGTCAGGTCCAGCGTCTCCTTGACCGGGTCTGCGCTCATGGCGGTGCCGCGGCCTATCATCTCGCGCAGATCGAGGTTGGCCTGGTAATGGCCGTAAGCGGTGGCAATGCGGTATAGCCGTTCCATCACCGGGTGGACCATCGGGTCTTGCTGGATGATGTTGTTGCG
>NZ_JAYSDA010000007.1:36414-185279 GCF_041914625.1 Aquitalea pelogenes
ATAGCCGTTCCATCACCGGGTGGACCATCGGGTCTTGCTGGATGATGTTGTTGCGCCGCAGCCAGCGCGCATGGCGGTAGAGCTGGTCTGCCTCGGGATCGAGCGCGGGCAGGCGGTCTTTTTCGTAGGCGCAGGTGAAGGCGAGTTGGGTGTTGACGTCGTTGAGGGTGGGCACGTGTCGCTCCTGTTCACCGCAGCCGCTCAGCCACAGGGCCAGCAGCAGGGGGGCGATGAGGGGTTTAGTCATGATTGGTCCGTAGCGGGCTGCTGCGCAGAAACTCACGTAGCGGGGCGATGGGTGGGAGGCCTTGTTTCTCTGCTTCTTTATTGGCCTTTAGTAGGTTCTCCCACGCCTTGTAAGTGGCTTTTGCCACATCCTCTTTTCCCATGCTGGGTGGGTTGGTATTGGGTCGCCCATTGGCATGCCGCCCCCATAGCTGCCGGCGCAGTGCGCGGGTGATGTCGCTGTTGTCGTGCAGGATGTTCAGCTCGCTGTCGGATTCCATGCTGCGGCTATTGATATTGGCCGAGCCCAGCGTCATGCCGCAGTCGTTCACCAGCATCAACTTGGCGTGGATATAAACCTCGGTCCAGCCTTTGGCCGGGGTGTGGGTGACGGTGATGGTCTGGCCGGTATCGTAGTTGTAGGCGCTCCGCATGGTGGCCGGCTGGGCCGGGCCGGAGTCCATGGCTACCAGGGTGCAGATATGCACCTTCAGGCCGGGCTGTTCCACGGCGGGGACCGGTACATCCGGCTTGATGGCGGCCTGGTAAGCTTGTTGGGCGGCCTCCAGCTGGCGGGTGGCTTGTTCCACATCCTGGCGGCTGCTGGCCAGTTGCGGGCTGGCCCGGTGAATGAAGCGGGCTTCGAACAGCCGTTGTTTGGCCTGGCCCAGGCGTGCGCCCAGGTCATCCGCCCGTTCCAGCCGCGCCACGGCCGGAATGGTGTCGGCACGGCCCAGGCTGTCCAGCATGCGGTAGGTGGAGACCGTACCGGCACCGATGCCGTCATCGCTGCTATTGGTGATGGCAAACAAGTAGACCGGTGTTTTACGTCCCCGGCACAACTGGGCCTGTGCGGCCTGTTTGATCTTGTCGGCCAGCGGTTGCCAGCGGAAATACTGGTTCTCGATATAGATGTAGGAGGTGACATTGTTCACCATCTGAAAATAGGCGCGCATGATGTCTTTGCGCTGGTACTGCGGCTGGGTGCGCAGCAATTGCAGCATGGCCAGTGGGTTGGCGCGGTCCAGCCGTGGCAGGTAGCTGGTAAAGCGGCAGGCAGGTACGGCCAGGTCGCTGCCGGTTTCTTTCTGCCAGGCCATGTTGAAGTTAAAAAACAGATCGCCCACCACCTTGCCGGTAACCAGTGCCGAAAAATCCTCGCGCGGGCCGATGATGCCATTGCGCCCCTGGCGCGGGTCGGCATGGCGCTTGGCGCTATGGGCATTGGTATCCCAATACTCATCCAGCAGGTTATGCCCCATGACAAAGCCGACATGGCGCTGGGCATCGTCATAATCAATCAAGGCCATTTTCTGGTGATGGCTGGGGCCAACCGCCAGATAGAGTTGAAACGCCAGCTCCCTATCCATATAGGGCTGGGTGAAGATGTAATCGCGGGTTGCCTTGTCAAAACCACGGCTGTGAAACACCAGATTGGCCAGCGGGACATCCGGGTCCGCCGCTTTGAAGCGTTGCAGCGTGCCAGGGCTATTGGGGTTGGCGCTGTCCGCATCGCGCTGGCTGGGGTCATAGGTGGTATACCAATAGCGGTCGTAGGCGTACTGTGCGTCGGTTGCAAAACCGGGACGGTCGCCCACCCGCCAGCGGCCCCGTCCCGGATTGGGTGACTCGCCGATAATCGGTGAGGAAATATTGACGCTGGCCCCCAGCGGTTCGGCAGCAAAACACAGCACACGCACCATCACCCCCTGTTTGGCCTTGTGTACCAGCAGTTTGCCAATCTGCGCCGGTACCGCCTCGGGCAGTGTGGGGTATTTGATCATGTCACTGCCCTTGCGCACCAGGTACATGGATGGCTGAAAGCCCCAGCAAATCAGGCAGATATTGCGTTTGGCCTTGGCGAGGGTGTAATGCAGTGCCGAGAATGCTTCCTCGCCATTCACCAGCATCTGAAAACTGCCAGAGTAGCTCTCGTATTCGGCGTGATCCACAAACCACGGCAGGGTGAGCGTGGCTTGTAGCACCTCGCGGGTGCAAATGGGAACGGTGGTGCTGGTGCTCATGAGAACGACTCCTCTTGGTCGGAATCGGGTTGATCGGATTCAGGCTGGTCGGCAGCGGACTGCGCCGCCCACATCTGTAGCAACTGGGCATATTGCTGTCGGGCATCGTCGGTGCTTTCCACCCGTCCCTCTGGTGGTGCGCCATCCAGCCCTTGTTTGTGCAGCCCGGCATTGGCCAGTTTCCCCTTAGCCGGATCGCGCAGTTCGCTGACCAGCGGAATCTGGTATTCGCTGCCATTGGCCAGCGTCAGGGTGTAGTGCTGTACCCCTGGCTCGTGGGTGAGCGGCAGCTGCATGGCCTCACTCATCAGCCCTTGCTGCACGGTGGCGGACCCGGCTTTCAGGGTGTAGGGCATGCCACTCCATTCGCTGCTCTGGCCAAACGGGGATTGCGCCAGCACCAAGGGCAGCGGCGCCTTCACCTGCGACACCGGGAAGTCCGGCATCCCCACCTTCAGTTGCTGTTTGGATGTGACCGAGAAGCCGCCGTACACCGTAGTCTTGCCCAGCGTACTGACCCCCTCGGCGGTAATGCGCACCGCATTGCCGCCCACGCTCAGTACAATCTCCTCCTGCGCCGCCAGGCTGATCTTCTGCAAGCTGCGGATTTGCGTGTCCTGGCGCGAGGACAGCAGCAAGGCAGCGCCCTGCGCCTGGATGTCGACATTGCCCTGGTTGGCGACCAGCTTGATGCCCGCCTTGGCAGCAAACAGGCTGATGGCCTGGCCGATGTTCACCACCAGCGACTTCAGCGCCGATACGCCCACCTGCTGCTGGGCGGTGAGGGCGATGTCCTGCCCGGCGGCGGCGTGCAGGCTGCCGCCAGTCGTGAGCGCCATACCGGCCGGGGCGCTGGCCAGCAGCACCGCCTGCTGCAAGTCCTTCACCTGCTGATTGAGCAAGTCCAGCTGCGCTTGCAAGTGCAGCGGGTCGGCCCTGGCCTGGCTGGCGGCGGCATTCAGGCTGTCTATGCTTTGATTGGCCCGCTCCAGCTGCTGTAGCGCCTGCGCCATCTCACGTTGCGGGCCGCCAGCCCCCGGCTGGGCGTGGGAGGACAGCAGCAGGCCTTTACCGGCCCGGATGGCTCCCCACTGGTCGCTGCGCAACTCGAACCCTGCCCCGCGCGGCTGGCGCTGGGCATCCACCAGGTGGCCGATATTGAGCTGGGTCTTGCCATATTCGGTGGCCAGCTTGATATGCTCCTTGCCCTGCAAGTCCTCCATGCGCAGCTTGTTGTGGGCGCGGGTGAGGATGACGTTGCGAGTGTGCCAGCCGCTGTCGATGTGGTCCGGCTTGCTGCTGTCGTGCAGCACCGAGGCAATGTAGGGGTGGTCCGGGTCGCCATCATCAAAGCCCAGGTTGACGCGGGTACCGGCATGCAAGGGCAGATGAAAACCAAAGCCGCCGCCGGCAAAGGGCTTGGCCAGCCGCACCGGGCGCGAGTCGCCACCGGGGCTCCAGCGGTCCAGATCAAACAGAAAACGCACCCGGTAGCGGCCCAGCTCATCCAGAAAGGGATAGCGATAGCTGTTATCGCCCGGACTCACCACCATGGCCGGCAAGGTGCCGTAAATGCGCGGCTTGGGCAGCAACGCCGGTCGCCAGATGCGGTCGGCCGGAATGGCCTGGAAGTGGTTGTGATAGGCCTGATCGCGCGCGCCCTGATGCCGGGCGGCAATGATCAGCCAGCCATGCGGCGCTTCATCAAACGCCTGCGCCAGCCGCAACACCTCGCCCGGACGGCTGTGCAGCACGGTGCCGCTGCCACTGGCCACACACTGGCGCGCCTGCGAAGCCTGATGGCGCAGCTGGGCGATGCGCTCGGTCTCCGCTGCATCACGCCCGCCCTCGCCCCAGGCATAATCCAGCCCATAGGCCGCTGCTTGCGGTCCAGCCACACCATGCTCGGCATCCAGTACGGTATCGGCGGTGAGATAGTTGAAATCGGTACGGCGCACGCTGTGCAACAGGCTGCGATGGTGAATCTGCCACTGCTGGACGGCCGGGCTGTCATCCTGGCGCAGCCCGCCCGCCGCCCGCAGCGGAATATCCAGCAGCCGCCCGCGGCCATAGTGCTCCAGATTATCGCCAAACAGCAGCACCTCCTTGCCCGCCTCCTCTACCACAAACTGGTAAAACAGGCCCGCCTCGGCCGCCAGGCGGGAAATGAACTGCAAATCCGACTCGCGCCACTGAGTGAGATGCGCATGGGTGGGCAGTGGCGCCGTCAACTGAAAGCGCACGGCACTGGCGGCAAAGCCATGCTGCTGCAACAGCGCCGTGATGACCTGCTGCACCGTGTTGTTCTGAAACAGACGGCAGGTGCTGCCCTGGGCCAGCAGGCTCAGGCGTGGCCCGATGGCAAAGCGGTAGCGGGTTTGCTGCACATTGCTGTCCTCACGCCAGGCCTCGCACACCACGCCATGCCACACGCGCTGCAAGGCGGGGTCGGCAGGTGGGCTGGGCAGGCCGGGAAAGGAAGGCAGCGGGTTGAGGGGTGGCGGGCTGATGGAGAAGCTGACCGGCTGGTGGATGAGGCTGGCGAGCGGCAGGGCGGGGTCGGGGCTGGTGACGGTGACGTTGAGCAGGTAGGGGGTGTCGAGTGCTTCGTCGAGGGTGAAGTGGTGTACGGAGAGGTCCAGGCCCAGGTGGGAGGGGAAGCGCAGCTGGTAGGGGTTGGGCATGGGTAGCGTCCTTGTCTGATGGCGTGAAAACCCATACAGCAGGCGGTGATACCTGCTGCATGGGTGAGCTAGGCGTTAGCGGTTTTCCACCCAGCTGTCGGAGTGGATGATGTTGCCGTCCTTGTAGGCCCAGGTGATTTTCTCGTAACGCACTTCCACTTCTTCAAGGTGGTTGTAGCGTTCCTTGGCGACGTCCTTGATGTTGTGCATCTTGGGTTTGACGGCCACCACCTTGACGTTCTCCAGCTTCATGTTGAAGTACTCTTTTTCTTCACCGGCATCGTCAATGCGGTACCACTTCGGTTCCATGCCCTTGAGGTTCTGGCCGCTGGTGACAGCCTTGTACAGGTAGGGCGAGGCGGCATCGAATTCCTTGACGAAACTCAGCGGGGTATGCACGCGGGTGCCGGTGAGCTTGCCGGTATTGCCATCGGTGGGGATGTAGACGCTGTGGTCGAACTCCAGTACTTCGACCGAGCCTTCACGACCCTGCACGGTGACAGAGCCCTTGATGTCGGCGCCGCCGTCGTCCTTGATCCACAAATAAGCGGGTATGGCCATGCTGTTTCTCCTTGCTGCGGGGTTTTGCCCCGGTGGTGGTGCCACCCGGCACGCATGGTGCTGTGGGTGGTGCTGTTGACACCCGGCTGTCACCGCCCGGCGGGCGGTTCGATCAGGGTGATTTCCACGCGCCGGTTTTTGCTGCGGCCGGACGCATCGTCATTGCCAGACAGCGGCTGGGTGTCGGCCAGCCCCTGCACGGCAAAATGGGTTAGGGGAAAGGTGGAGGCTGTCACCAGCCACTGGCGTACCGCCTCGGCCCGCGCCAGCGACAGCCGCAGATTGGCCGTGCGGCTGCCGGTGTTGTCGGTGTGGCCGTCTATCAGCACCCGTTTTCCGGGATTGGCCTGTATCCATACCAGCACGGACTGCAAGGCCAGCTTGGCTTCCGGCTTGAGCACGCTCTGGCCGCTGTCGAACAGTGCCGTGCTATCCAGCCGGATCACCTCCGGCTTGGGTTTGGGCGGGTGGTAGGACTGAATGGCGCGCTGGACGATGTCAGCCAGGTATTGCCCCTGATACAGGCCAAAGCCGAGCCGGAGCGGCACGCCATCGGCAGCTAGTGTGCCAAGGTGCTGCTGCCAGCTTTGCAGTTGTTGCACCGCCTTGCCCCGCGCAGGTTCCTGGCTGACAGACAGTGACTGGAAGGCGTGGAGGCGCACTGCGGTTTGCGCAATCAGCTGCTGATTGTTCCAGGCGGAGCAACAGACAAAGGCCAGCAGCAGCAGGGCACAGCTAGTCAGCAGGATGGCCAGCTGTCGCCAGTGGCGCGGGCAGGCGCGGATGGGCGCAAAGCAATCTGCCAGCACGGTCAGCTGTGCATGGTCGGTGGGGCCGCTGAACACCGGAGTGGCGGGGGTGTGTAGTCCGCTATGCCGGGTGGCGGCCTGTTGCCATGGCGGCTCGCCAGCATCTGCCAGCGTGGCCGGGTGGGCCAGCCAGCCGATAGCGTGCACGGCGGGGGCGCGTTTGCCGGCTTGTTGGGGCAGCAGGACTGGCAGCAGTTGCTGGCTGACATGCTGTTGCAAGCTGTTGAGCACCGCGGCTTGCTGCAGGGCCATGGGCGCATGGTCGGCCGGTGCTTGCAGTGCGTGCGCCAGCACGGCCTGCATCTGCTGTTCGATGGCGTCTTGCAGCGCCGGATAGCTGGTACAGGGTGTGATGGCGGCATCCTGCGGTACTTGCAGATTGGCTTGCGGATGGGCGGTCAGTATCAGCACAGCACCCGGCAGCGGGTGGCCTTGTTGCGCTTGAGCCAGTTGCCAGGCGTGATACCAGTCGGCCAGCCGGGCGCTGGCAGCCGGTGTGGCATCGGTTTCATCGGCATTGATGACCAGTATCACTCCGCGCACCCGAATGCCGCTGCTGTGCCAGGCCGCCAGTTGTTGTGGCCGGTCCAGCCAGTGCCAGGCCGGTTGCAGTGTGCCGCGCCAGCCTTGCTCACCTTGCAAGCTGTGTGCTGCCGGGCCTGCCAGCAGGATGACTTCTGTTACATCGCTGGCCGTGCTTTGCCGCCGCAAGTGGCTCCATAGCGCCAGCATGCCGATCAGCCATGCCAGGCTCAGCAGCATGGCCACGGCACCGGAAACCGGCAGCGCCTGCCAGATCAGCAGCAGACCCAGCGTCAGCATGGTCAGTGGATACAGCCAGTACCAAAGCAGCTGTGGCATGGTGCGTCCTTAGTTGCCCAGCTGGCGCAGTGCTTGGTGCAGCCAGCCTTGGAGCAGTAAATAGATGACGAGCAGCAGCAGGCCGGACAGCATGGCCCACAGCCACGGAGAAAAACTGCGCCAGTGCCAGACCGGGCGGGGTGGCGGGACGGTTTCCTGGGTGGGCTCCAGCGCGTTGATCACCTTGTCCAGTTGCTGTCGCCATTGCTGGTGCTGGGCGGTATCGCCCTGGCTGTACTTGCCTTCAAAGCCCAGTGCCAGCACCAGTTGCCAGCAAGCCAGCAGCCAGTACGATGGCTGCGGGCGGGCCAGTTCGCAGCGCATTTGCTCATACAGTTGTTCTCCGCCTTGCAGCGAGGCAAAGCGGTGTACTTGCAAGGGCCTGGCCTGCCAATGGGCACGGGCTGGTTCCGGCAAATGGCGCAGGGCGGTTTCGTCCAGCAGGCAGCAGCAGGCATAGATGATTTGCTCCCGCTCGGCGCGTGGTGCTCCGGCTTGTTCCAGCGCCTGTTCCAGTTGATCCAGCAAGTGCTGACAATCCTGGTTCAACTGGTGTTCGGTCACCGGCTCGGCTTGTTGCTGCAAACGGGTGACGATCAGCGCGATGTCGCGCATATTGCCGCGCACGGCATGCAGGATGGACAGAGGGCTCATGGGGTAGGCACCGCGTACAAGGCCAGTTGCAGCTCTGGCAAGGAAGATGGGAAGTAGAAGGCGCAGGACTGGGCGGCCAGCATGGCGGCAAAGGCCGGGTGCTGCTTGTCCAGCGCAAAATACAGGCTGTCCACCCGGCTGGGCAGGGCGGTGGGCAGGCGTTGCATGGCTTTGAGCGGAATGCCATTGAGCGCCGAGGACAGAATGCGTGCCACTTCGTCCGGGGCACCGGCCTTGGCCACCAGGGGTAATTGCTCTTGCAGCAGGTGCAGCGGCATGGCGGCGTGTACCGACAGATAAAAATCCATGCCATCGCGCAAGCGGGCATCTGTCAGATGCGCCAGCCACAGATTGCTGCCATCGCGTTGCAGCGGCAGTACCACCACCGGGGTGGGAATCACCGTGTCCAGCAGGGTGCGGATCAGCTGTTCCAGTTGCTGGAATACCCTGCCCAGCTGGAGGTGGTCGTAAGCGGGGATATCGGTCAGCTGCTGTTCCAGGGCAAAGGTGCTGAGCATGCCGGCCAGCCGCGACAGGCACAGATAGGCGGCATAGGGCGGGCAGCTGTCCAGCGTGGGCAGCATGCGCAGCTCCGGCCAGCTTTGCGCCAGGCTGTGCATCAGCCATAGCAGGCTGAGGTCGGACAGCAGATAGTCGGCGGCTTGCCGGGTGCGTTCGCGGCGCTGTTGTTGCAGGCTGTGTTGCCTGGCCAGCAGTAGCTCGGCCAGCAATTGCAGGCGCTGTTGCAGCAAGGGTGAGGCACTGCAGCACAGCAAGGGCGGGATAAAGCCGGCGTCTTGCTCGAAACGGCCTTGTGCATTGCGTTGCAGCCGTGCCAGTGGCAGCTTGCTCATGCCATCCAGCGCTTCGCCGTCAAATTTCAGCAGCAGATTGAGTTGTTCGACCGCCAGTTCGTCTTCCTGCTCGCCCATGTGATCAGGCACCTGGGCAAACTGTTGCCGGTAGCGGCGCGGGGTTTCTTCCGGCCTCACCTCGCCCTGATGCAGGTTATTGCCCAGCGGGTTGAGCAGCGGCAGCGTCAACCACAGTGTCACGCTGTCGGTGGTGTGGCTGAGGGTATCCAGATGACGGGCCGCAGGCGGCTGACCGCTGATGCGGGTATCGAAGGCCGTTCCGTCGGGAAACCGGCCTGCAAGCTGTTGCAGCCGGACCTGGCCCTGTTCCAGAGCCAATGGGTCCAGCGCCAGCGTAGTCAAGCCCCAGGGAAAGGGGCTGGCCAGTGCCGCCAGTTGCTGTTGTTGCCAGGCGTGCTGTGCTTCTTGTTGCTGGAATAACTGTGGCAAGAGCAGGATGCCTTCATGCCATAGGGGTTTGTGAATGCGCAAGCTGGATATCCTTCACGTTGAGCGGGGTGTACGGTTTGCCAGGGACGGCTGGGGCGTGGCCTGGCGTGCTGGTGCTTTCTGTTCGGCGGCCCCCAGCAACTGCAGGCGCACCGCATGGTCGGGCGTGAAATAACTGCCAAAGCGCACCAGGCCGCTTTGCTTGAGATGGCAGATCAGCTCATAGCCCAGTACATCGTCTTGGGCATTGGCCAGCAGCTGGATGTCGATGTGGGCCAGGCGTGGCTCGTAGCGCAGCAAGGTGCTGGCAATGTGTTGCCGCAGCAGGTGCGCACTGGCCGGTAAATGGCGGTAAATCATGGCGAGGTCAGGCAAGCCGTAATCCGGCAGGTGCTTGATTGCGCCTTGTCTGCTGTTGAGAATCACCCGGATGTTGTCCATCACGCTGAACAGGTGCTGGCTGTTTTCATCCCAGGCGTGCAGGCTGCTGCCATCCTGAAAATTGCCCAGCAACTTTTCGTAGAGCGACGGCCCGCCATGGCGCTGTCGTGGGTTCATTTGCCACTCCTTGCTGGCACAGCCGGGGCACTCGCTGCTGCAGGTGTGATGGTTTTCTGCGCTGGCGGGGTGGCCGGTGTTTGCGGCTGTGGTGCGGCTGGCGGGTCAGACGGGTGTGGCAGCCAGGTGATGAGGATCTGGTTATCCAGTAGCTCCAGACGGGCAGCTTTCTGGTTATCCAGCTCCTTGACAGACATGCTGACGCGCCAGATAGCCGGTGGTACGGGCTGGCGGAACAAGGCGACAACCGCGATCTGGCTGGTGTTGGGTTCTACTGCCGCATTGAGACTGACACTTGAGCCGGGGCGGAGCAGCAGGTCGTGGCGTGCCAGCATTTCATCGCCCAATGTCTCCCGGTCCTGGCTCAGCAGCTGTTCATAGCTGGCACGGGCAAAGGCCTTGCCGTCGCGCAGCTGATAGACCCGCACCACCACGGAGAGGGCATGCCCGCGCTCATCCGGATTGATGGCCTCGCGCGCGGTGAAGTCCAGTTTCAGTGTGGTCAGCTTGGGATAAAACACGGCTGAAACCACTTGCTGGCTACCGTTTTTCAGTGCTTGCCAGGCTCCGCAGCCGGTGAGGGGGAGCAGCAGGCAAAGCAGAAGGGTAATGCGCAGGCGCATGCGGAAGGTCTCCGGCAAAAGGGTGGATAGGTCAGGCATGCAGCATCCCCAGGGGAATGTCGGCCAGCTGGCCGGGTGTGGCGTTGGCTGGTGCTGGCAGATGGGCGGCACGGCCCAGCCGGTGGCTGTGGCTGCTTAGCCGGGTGGCGGGCCAGGCGGCAGTGGGCAGGCTGGCAAACAAGGCCAGATCCCAGCGCAGGCCCAGATAGGCGCGTAGTACCTGGCACAGGTCGTCATGGGTTTGCTGCCCCGCTTGCAGGTGGCCAAGTTCGGCACTGTGTTGCAGGTGCAGGGTGAGTTTGACCGTGCGCTGCACGTCCCGCAGCCGTGCGCCCAGTAACACCGTGCCGCGGTGCAGGCGGGTGGCCCGGCCCAGCCGCCCGGCACCCAGCAGCACCTTGCGCGGGTAATGCGGCTGTACGCTGCCCGTCGTGTCGGGCAGCACGTGCTGCACGGCAGCCAGCAGGCCATGTGCGGTGCGGGTGCGCTGGCTGAGCGGGCCCAGCAAGGCCAGCCAGCGAGCAGGGCTCAGCCCGGTTTGCTGACCGGGCAAGGCGCGGCCTGCCAGGCCCAGCAAGGCTTGTGACAGGCGGTCCTGCCCGCCGGGGCGAAAGCCTGCCGGGTAGTGGTATTTGCGCCAGATGGCGTAATAGCGGGTGATGATGCGGTGATGGAACAGGTCGAGAAAGTCGGTGAGCGCTTCGTGGCCTTCGCGACGGGTGACCTGGTCGTTGCCGATGTGCTGTGGCAGCACGCCATCCACGCCGGTCAGACCAAGAAAACGGGTGTAGACCGCAGGGACGGGGTGCGGTGTATCGCTGTATGGTTCTGGCTGATAGTGCAGCTCGGATACCGGAAAGCCATAAGCCGGGTGTGAACGGAATCTGACGGGCTCTGTCGCGGCACTGTCTGAGCCCGCCAGGGTGCAAGGCGGCTCGCTGGCCAGTTCTATCAGTTGGCAGAAACGGTAGAAATTGAACAGGTCCGCCTGCGGCAGCATGGCCTGAATCAGAGGGGTGGGCGCAGACATGTGCGATCCTCCCACTGTAAGGTGCGGCCGCTTGGCTGAACCAGTACCCGCAAGCGGGTAAACAGGTTCAGATCGGCATAGCTCGCCAGAAAATGATCCAGCAGGGTGGCAAACAGATACAGGTCACCCTCGCCGGTAAAGCCGGTTTGGTCCAGGGTGATGTCGATGGCGACACCCTGCATCACGCAGCCTTGCTCCACCTTGCGCACCAGTTGATGGGAGACATCGACAATGGCTTGCAGGCGACGGCGGTTCAGTGGGTTGTCGGTCCAGTCGTACAGTGCCAGCGTACCGCGCAGGGTTTCGGCATTCAGCAAGGACAGGTAGTTGCTGGCCAGATGGGACAGCACGCGCCACTGGAACCGGTCTTCGCGCGGCGGGTGGCAAGGCAGGCTGTAAGGCAGCAGATGATGGACTGCGGCAACGGCACTGCGATGTTGGCGCAGTGTCACGCGCTGGGTCTGGCGCAGGGCCTGGCGTGGCAGCATGCCATTGGTGCCGGTCAGTTTCAGCGACAGGGTTTCCGGTTCCAGCTCGGTCTGTTCCTGCCATTGATGGCCTCCCAGCATCAGCCAGCTATCGTAATGACCACTGGCGCTCTGGCGTGTATGGGTGTGGTAGTAGCGTTCCGGGGCTTCGTGGCGCAGCATGCCGCCGCGGTGGCGAAAGCTGCGAAACGGCAGGTAGTCATGACGTTGCCCGCTGTGGTGATCGAAGGCTTGCACGCTGTCGACCGAGAAGGTTTCGACATGATTGCCATCATGCAATACTGGAATCACCCGGTAGGCCTGCTGGCGATGATCGACATGAATCGGCTCGGCTTCCACCTCGAACAGATTGATGGCCGGCACACAATGCAGCTGGAAGGCCTGCTGGTCGAACGGCAGCCCGGACGGGAAGCGGCTGGACAGGTGGATTTCGATGTCAAAGCGGCCATGCGCTGGCAGTTGTGTGGCATCCAGTCCGCACAATTCGACAAACAGGAATTTCTCCCGGAAGGCAAAGTATTCCATCAGCAGCGGGTAGCCGCCGTGTGCCGTTGGCGGCCTGGGCCATAGGGTGTCGTCGCTGGCAAAGCCGCTTTGCCGGAGTGATAGTGCGGTGCTGATCACCACATCCTCGCCGCTGGCTTTCAATACTAGCCTGACACCTGGCTGGGTCAGTGCGTGCAGCAGGGCAAAGGCGATGGGCGGGTCGGCGTTGAGAAACAGCGGCAGGGTGGATAGGTCCAGACTGTCGCGATTGGCCTGGGCTTCCAGTTCCAGCCCCAGGCGAATCAGTTGGCTGCCATCATCGCCTTCTTCCAGTCTGGCCAGCTGCAGTTGCAGCGGCAGCAGTTGCAGGTCGCGGGTGGTACGGTACTGGCACACGCTGACCGCTTCGCCAAGCGTGCTGCTCAGCAGGCTGGTGCCGGCAGGCAGTTGCTCGGCTTGCTGCAGCACACCCCTGCTGGTGCGAAACGCCATCACGGTGAGTGCCGGAATCATGCGCAAGTAATGTGGCCACAGCAGGCCGACCAGGTTTTCCGTCAGCTCCGGTACATCGTCGTCGAGCTTTTGCTGCAACTTGCCCATCAGAAAGGCAAAGCCTTCCAGCAGGCGTTCGACCATGGGGTCGGGGTGGCCGACATTGTCCAGGTTCAGCAGGGCGGCCTGATCGGGATGCGCCTGGGCAAATGCCTTGCCGGCTTCGCGCAGGTAGCGCATTTCGGCTGCGTAGTAATGCAGGGTCTGGTCGTTCATGACTGGCAAGCCCGGTTCATTGGCTGGAGAGCAGCGCGGTGCGCAAGGGATTGAGCAGGCTCATGTCCTGCTGCAGGCGTTGCATTTGCCCATGCAGGGTTTGCTTGTCGATATCCTTGCGTCGCCCGCGCTGGCGCAGCAGTTGCAGATGGCTGGCTTTGATGTCGAAGACCAGTTCCGGGTCCCAGCGGCAGATTTCCTGGCTGCACAGCTCTTGTTCCAGACCGCTGACAATGCCCAGCGCAATATCTGCCCGGCCACAGGACTCTGCCAGCTGGGCCGTCAACAGCAGTTGCTGCGCCTGTTGGCGCAGGCCTAATGGACGGGGCAGTGTTTGCAGCCAGCCCAGTGCGGATTCCAGTCCCTGCTGTTCGGCCAGCAGCCGGGCTTGTTGTCCGATGTCCGTGAGGTCGGTGCTGGTGACGGAAATCAGCGGTGAGGCCAGCTCTTTGTCGCTGCCGCTGAGGTCGTAGACCACGGCCTGGCTGGCCAGCCATTCCAGTGTGTTGTCGTCGGCAAACGGGCTGCCGTCGGCAAAGCATAATTGTTCGATACCGCACAGGCGGTGACGCATCAGCGCAATATCGCTGAGCGCAATGTCGCGCCAGTGCTGATGTGACTCGCCCAACTGGCCCAGCGCCTGCCAGGCCAGGTATTGCAGGTCGAGCCAGAAGTGATTGGCGGCTTCCAGAAAGGCGGAGTCGGTTTTCTCCAGCAGGGCATGCCATTGCTTTTGCAACAGCAGGCGGGTGAGTGTCTGGCGTAGTTCGGGCCTGGGAGCGGGCAGGCGGGTGCGCTGCTGGCCATCATGTGGCGGTGGCTGGGCAATGCTGTCCCAGCGCACGACGCGCGCCAGCCGGAATGCGGCAAACGCGCCTTGTGGCTGCTGTCGCAGATAGCCGCACATGGCACGCAATTGTTCCAGCAGCATCTGATTGGACTCAATGACGTGCAGGCCTGCCGGATGACTGTCTTGCCCTGTTGTCGGTGGAGAAGTGGCGTCAAGCGGGCTGTCGCTGGCAGTGCTGGCCAGCATGCTGCGCAGTCCGGCCCAGGCATCGTCCAGCACGATGCCATGTTCTGCCCATTGCCCGGTCAGCGTATCCAGGTGTTGCTGCAGCGCCTTGCGTAGTGCCTGGGCTGGCGCATCCAGGCTCTGTAGCCAGTCCAGCACCTTGCTGCTGCCAAGCCAGCCCAGAATGGCATGGCGGGCTGCCGGACGTGTCGGGTACAAGGCTTGGCCATAGTGCTGGGTGAGTCCGCAGAGCAATTCCAATCCCTGGTACAGCCCGTTCCAGCCATGCTGACGCATCCAGGCGTAAACCAGATACACCGCCGGGCGCAGGTCCTTGCCTTGTTGCAGCAGTACCCGGCAATCCTGCTCCAGTGCCACACAATCCAGCCCGCTCAGCCGGGAGAGGTTGTCCTTGAGTTGCAGGAAAACCTCATGCTGCCCCACGTCTTCACCGCAGGGCTTGTCTGCCTGGCACGGCTGTACCAGCAGGGCAATATCTGTGATTGCATCGGTCTGGGCAATGCCGGCGCTGTCCTGGCGGATCAGGCGCGTGAGCCAGTCTGGTTTCATGAAAGGTCCGGTTGATGGCAGTGGGAATGGCGGTGGGAAATGTCGCAATGGCATGGGCTTGCCCGGCACAAGGCCGGACAAGCCGGTGCGTGGCTAGCTGTTTTTGGCCTTGGGCATTTGCGATACCAGCGACAGGCTGATGTCCATGCCCTCCACCTGGAAGTGCGGCACGATGAACAGCTTGATCTTGAAGAAGCCCGGGTTATCGTCGATGTCCTCCACCACGACGCGTGCTTCGCGCAGCGGGTGGGATGCCTGCAGTTCGTCGGCCGGGTCGGTCATCTCGGTCACCAGATTCTTGATCCAGCTATTGAGCTCCAGCTCCAGCACCCGGCGGTCCTTGGTGGTGCCAATGTTTTCGCGCTGGATCAGCTTCAGGTAATGGGCAATGCGCGACAGCAGGAAGATGTAGGGCAGGCGGGCATTGATGCGACTGTTGGCGGTGGCTTCCCGGGTTTCGTAAAGCGCCGGTTTCTGCACCGAGTTGGCAGAGAAGAAGCAGGCGTAATCACGGTTCTTGTAGAAGGACAGCGGGGTGAAGCCGAGGTTGGCGAATTCAAACTCGCGGGTTTCCGGAATCAGCACTTCGGTGGGAATCTTGATCTGGTTTCCGGTGCCCAGGTCGTACAGGTGGATGGGCAGGTCTTCCACCAGCCCGCCAGCTTGCGGGCCGCGGATTTGCACGCACCAGCCATTGTGAATGAAGCTGCGCACCATATTGGCGGCAAAGGCAAAGGAGGCATTGGCCCACAGATAGCGCTGGTGGTCCGGTCCTTTTACCTGTTCGCAGTAGTTGAAGCTGCGTACCGGTACGGTGTCCGGCCCGTAGGGCAGGCGGGCCAGGAAGCGCGGCAGGGTGAGGCCGACATAGCGGGCATCGTCGGTATCGCGGAAGCTTTTCCACTTGATGTATTCGGCGCGGTCAAAATAGTTGGCCACATCCTGGATGGCGGCCACTTCTTCCATGCTGTCCTTGCCGAAGAAGGCGGCACCTACCGAGGCGATGAACGGCATGTGGGCAGCGGCGGATACCTTGGAGACATTGCGCAGCAGGGCAATGTCCTGCGGGCCGCGGTCGAATTCGTAGTCGGCGATGATGGCACCGATGGGTTCGCCTCCGGGGGTATCGTATTCCTGGATGTAGGTGTGGCGGTACAGGCCGCTTTGTATCACTTCCGGGCTGTCGTCGAAGTCCTGGCGCAGTGCTTCCTTGGAGACATCCAGCAATTCGATCTTGATGTTCTTGCGAAAATCGGTGCGGTCCACCAGAAACTTCAGGCCGCGCCAGGCCGATTCGGTACGCTGGAAGTCCGGGTGATGCAGCACGGCATCCAGCTGACGGCTGATCTGGGCATCAATGCGGTCGATGTGGTAGTCGAGCAGGCCCTTGTCCAGCCGGTCTACCTTGAGGGCGGATTCCTGTACCAGCTTGAGAAAGACATTGACGGCCACGGTGATGCGTTCATCAAGGCTGGCTTCGGACAGGGCATCCTGATTGCGGAAGACTTCCACTGCGGGTGCGTGGCTGACCGGGGTCAGGTTGATGCGACTGCACAGTGCACCGTACACGCCGCCTTCTGTCGCGGTGTCGACATCCAGTACGGCGCTATTGCTGGGCTGGCTGGTATTTTCCATGTGTTTTCCTTGGTGATCCGTAGTGGTCAGGCTTGGGGGGCGTCCAGTGGGGCGATGTGTTCCAGCTCGGCGCGCAGGTTGCGGGATAGCTGCTCGTCTTTCATGATTTTTTCCAGCTCGCGCCGGAAAGCTGCGTTGTCCAGCAGATTGGATTTCAGGTCGCGCAGCAGATTGCGCATGGCCAGCAAGGCGGCCAGCTCGGGAATCTGGCGCACTACCTGCTCGGGGTGAAAGTCACGCAGGCTGTTGAAGTCCAGCGTGACCGGCAGTTCCGACCCATCGCCCGCCAGCGTGTTTTCCACGCCCAGGCGCAGGGTGGGGTGGTAGTCGGCCAGCACGGAATCGAAGTTGTTCTTGTCGATGCGATGTCTTGTTTTTTCCGCTAGCGGGGTGCCATCGTCGCGTTGGCTGAAGTCGCCCAGTACCAATAGCTTGAGCGGGAGCTCCAGCTTTTTGCGGGCACCGCCGGTGTGCAGGTCGAGCGTGATATTGACGCGTGCAGGAGGGACTTCTTTCTGGAAACTGTCAGCCATGGTTGCTTGCTCCGTAGTGGTGTGCTGCAGGTGGCTCAGCTATTGGCGTATGCTGTGCTTTCTGCAAGCTTTTGATGTTTAACGATTTTTATTGTTTCAAAAACCATATTGCATGCTGTTTTTTCATTCAATAGTCATTTGTTGTGTTCTGAAAATGCGGTTTGGGTTAAGGCAAAAATTCGGTTAATGACGGAAGAATGAGAGGGATGACTCAGAGAATGACTAATGAATTCAGCGGAGTTGGTTGGAATGAGCAGGCTGCCGGGAGGGCGTGGTGATACCGATGGGTATGCATGCCTCGGCACTTGGTGGGCAACTCGGGTCGGTTTTGCTGGAGGTCGGGGTGATTACCGTGCTGCTGTTGCGGCTGGTGATGTGGATGGTCAACCGTTTGTACGGCGGGTATGAGGCGGGCAGCGTCTGGCGCTGAAAGCAGCAATGTTCAGGTTTGAGCACGAGACGGCCCCTGAAGGGGCCATCAGGTGGAGCAGGGCAGACGGGTCAGTAACTCAGGCCGGGGATGGCGTAGTCGCGCAGGCGGTAATACAGCATGCCGGCAGCCTGCAAGGGGACGCGCAGCAGCGGCCCGCCGGGGAAGGCCGGGTTGGACAGGTGCATGAAGTGTTGCAGCAGATGCTCGTCGCCCAGAATGGCATTGGCCAGTACCCGTCCGGCTGCGCAGGTGGGCACCACGCCATGGCCGGAGAAACCCTGTGCCCAGTACACATTCCCGTTGCGACCGAAGTCCGGGGTGCGTGGCACGGTGATGTCGATATGGCCGCCCCAGGTGTGGGTGATGCGGTAAGGGGCCAGTTGCGGAAACACCCGCAGCAGGTCAGCACGCATGCTGGCGGTAAGATTGGCCGGTGTGCGGCCGGAGTAGGTGCACTTGCCGCCGAACAGCAGGCTGCGATCCGCCGTCAGGCGGAAGTAGTCCAGGATGAACTGGTTGTCCGACACCGCCATATTGCTGGGCAGCAGTTGCCGGGCGACTTCTTCCGGTAAGGGTTCGGTGGCAATCATGTAAGTGCCGACCGGCATGACCCTGGCCGAGAGTGCCGGGTCCAGCCGGTCGATATAGGCATTGGTGGCCAGTACCAGCTTGCGGCAGCGGATACGCCCCTGCGGCGTGTGTACCACGCAGCCATCGCCCTGGCTGGCATAGGACAGTGCGCGGGTCTGCTCGAACAGGCGCACGCCCTTACCCTCGGCGGCACGGGCCAGTCCCAGAATGTATTTGAGCGGATGAAAGTGGCCGCCTTCATGGTCGATCAGCCCGGCGACATAGCGTTCCGAGCCCACGTGCTGTGGCAGGTCCTTGCGTGGCACGAATTCCAGCGCTTCATAGCCATAATGCCGTGCCGCATGTTCCTGCCACTCCGACAGCAGCCTGATGCGCTGCCATAACACCGATGTCCACAAATGGCCTTCTGCCAGTTCGCAGTCGATGTGGTGATGGCGGATCTTGTGGCGGATGTCGGCGGCGGCACTGCGCAGCAGTTGCCAGATTTCCTGTGCCGCTTCCAGCCCCAGCGCGGCTTCAATCGGGGGCATATCACAGGAAAACCCCAGGATGATCTGCCCGCCATTCCGCCCGCTTGCCGCCCAGCCCACCCGGCTGGCCTCGATCACGGCCACGTTGACGCCGGCATCGGCCAGATTGTGTGCGGTATACAGGCCGGTAAAGCCCGCGCCCACCACCAGCACATCCACATCCATATCCTGGGTCAGCGCCGGGCGCTCGATTTGCTGGGCGGTGCTGGTGGCGGCATACCAGCTGGGCGGATAGTGGCGGGCGGATTCAAACATGGTGTCTCCTTGCTGTGATTGACGGCGGCGCTTCAGGCGCTGACGGTGTATGCCCAAACCACCTGGGCTTCTTCATGCCCGGGGTTGCAATAGCGGTGCGGTCGGCTGCTGTTGAAGCTGAAGCTGTCGCCCGCAGCCAGCAGGTGGCATTGTTCGTCTACCCATAGCTCCAGGCTGCCGCACAGCACCATGCCACCCTGATCGCCGCCGTGGCTGAGGGTTTGCGGGCCGGAGCTGGCACCGGGGGCAAAGCGGGTGAGCATCAGTTGCAAGCCACCGGCAAAGCCGGGCGAGAGCAGGGCGTCACTGACACCTTCGGCATAGTGCAGTACCGGGCGGTGTGCCTGGCGTACCACCAGCCCGCGCTCATGCGCCGGGGCCTGGCTGAAGAACACGCCATAGGGCACGGCCAGGGCGGTGGCCAGCTTGTTGAGGTCGGATACGCTGGGCTGGCTTTTGCCGCGCTCCAGCTGGGAGAGAAAGCCGATGGAGCGCCCGGTGGCGCTGCTCAATTGCTGCAAGGACAGTTTGCGCAGCTTGCGCAACTGGCGGATTTGTTCACCCAGCCAGGCCGGGTTGGGCGGGCTGCTGTCCTTGAGTGAGGTGTCTGTGATTGCTGTCATGTCTGCCAGCATACGCAGGCAGATTGAAGTTTTGTGAAAAAAATGACTTAAATTTTCACATTGTAAAAATTATTGTTGTATTTTTTTAGCAAGATCAATGGTGCTGGCTGAGGCATTGGCCCACGAAACACCGCTCGCTGGGCCTGCCGAGTTCAGCCGCCGGCACGTTTTACCGTGAAGCCCTGCTTTTGCAGAGTGCTGATGACGGTGGCGACATGATCTCCCTGGATTTCGATGCAGCCGTCCTTCACCGTTCCACCGCTGCCGCAAGCGTTTTTCAGCTGCTTGCCCAAGGCACTCAGGCCGGCCGCATCACGCAGCACGCCTTTTACCACGGTGACGGTCTTGCCGCCACGGCCCTTGTTTTCCCGGCTGACACGCACGATGCCATCACCACTGGGCAGGGTGGATTGCTGGCAGATACAGGCATCAAGCGGCTGGCGGCAGTCGGGGCACATGCGGCCATGTTCGGTGGAGTAAACCAGGCCGCCGGAAGAAGATTTCGATTTCATGGGTAAGTGCAGGCTGACAGGGCAGCCGGCAGTCTAGCGCCAAACCGGCGCCAAGACGATGACTTGGTACAGGGCAGGGCAGCCAGCAGGAGCCGCAAGATGGACAAAGCACAATGTGCGATACGGAGCAGCAGGGTCTCCACCGGCACGGACAAGCACATGGTACTGCGGTCGGCGGTGATGGATGTCGACCATGACGCGTGCTGATCAGGCGTAGGTATTGATGCGGCCATCCGGTGTGGTTGGCACCTCCGGGCTAGTGGGCACGGCGGCTGGTGTTGCCGTGCCGGGGGCGGGGCTGCTGGCCGGTGCCGACGGGGTGAGTGGCGGATAGTGGACTGCCTGCGGGGTGGTGGCGGTAATCATGCGACGTAGGCCTGACGGTGGAAAACAGCTAACCATGCAGAGGGTCTGGCGTGCCAGCAAGACTTTGCTGACGACTTTGCCTTTATTTACCCGGTGCAGACCGGTCCGGCAGTCGATGAGACAAAAAAATTGCCAACCCGCAACGGGGTTGGCCTGAGAGTAAAGCCGAGAGAAACAACGGAACAAGAGACAGCCCGGCACCAGAGCTGGTATGGCCGTCATTGTCGCTGCTGTCTGTGACAGTGGCTTGACGCGGCAATGAAAAAAGCGCGACACCGCAACAGCCGGGTCAGGGCCTGGTGTGTGCGTCCTGCTCCAGCAGTTGCTGCAGTTCTGCCCGGCTGATGTCCAGCCCCAGCATGGCGGTGAGGGTGATGAACAAGCCGCCGAACATATCGGGAGCCATATTCACCAGTTTGGCGCGGGCCTCGTCCACACTGAGCGGGCACTTGCTCGCAACCAGTTCGGCCACCGCCTGCAGCATGGGCGGATGCCGGGTGAGCTGTACCAGCGAGGAGTCTGCCCTCAGCCTGGGATACAGCGGTTTGCTGTCGACTACCAGCATGGCTTGCTGGCGAATGTCGCGGCTGGATGCGCCGATGCGGATTTCATACTGGCCACCTTCTACTACCCAGGCCGAGTGAGCCGGGTCGTAACAGGCAAGATCCTCGCCTTGCAGCGTGAACTGCGCCCGCTGCATGCTTCCTGCCGGGATGTCCAGTTTGACAAAGCCGCGCAAGGCCTGCACTGGCCGCGCCAGCGTAGAAGGTGGTGGTGCAATGTACAGCTGCACGATCTCCTTGCCGGCGCGGGTGCCACGATTGTGGATGTCAACGCAGACAGTCACGCTGCCGTGCTCGTCCATGCTGTTGCTGGAGAGTTGCAGGTTCTGGTAGTCGAAACGGGTGTAGCTCAGGCCAAAGCCAAACGGAAACAGCGGCTGCATCTGGCGCTTGTCGTAATAGCGGTAGCCGACGAACAAGCCTTCGCCATACAGGTGGCGGCCATTTTCGCCGGGGTAGTGCAGATAGGCCGGGGTTTCTTCCAGCGTATTGGGCAGGGTGGTGGTGAGCTTGCCGCTGGGGTTGTTGTGGCCAAACAGCGTGGCAGCCACCGCCTGGCCCATGCCCTGACCGGCAAAGAAACATTCCAGCACGGCAGGCACCTGCGGCAGCCAGGGCATCAGCACGGCATCACCATTGCACAGCACCACCACCAGCTTGGGCTGCACGGCAGCCAGCCGGGTAATCAGTCGCTCATGACTGGCCAGCAGGCCCAGATGCTGGCGGTCACCGTTTTCACCATCCACCCCGATGGGGGTACTGACAAATACCACGGCCACCTCGGCGGCGGATGCCATGGCGCAGGCATGTTGCAGTGCTGTCTCGTCGTCGAATTCGTCGTGCGGTGCACCGACAGCGTAGTCGACCTGCACGCTTCTCCCTGCCAGTGCGCGGATTTCATCCAGCGGGCAGTCCAGCTGCCAGGGCTGGGTGGTGGCACAGCCCGAACCCTGGATCACCGGCTGTCGTGCCGGTTTGCCAATGACTGCCAGGCGGCGCAGCTGCTGGCCATTCAATGGCAGCAAGTCCTGGTCGTTCTTCAGTAAAACCAGCGATTCGGCGGCAATCTGCCGTGCCAGCTGATGGTGGCTGGCAAAATCCGCCTTGGTGCCGGGGCGCTGACCGGCATGCACCTTGGCTATCAGTTGCAGCATGTGCAGGCAGGCGCGGTCGAGTTTCTCCTGCGGGATGCGGCCCTGTTCGATGGCGGCCAGCAGTTCGGCATTGTCCAGCGGGTTTTCCGGCATGGCCAGTTCATTACCGGCCAACAGCGAGGCCGGGCGGTCCTTGATGCCGTACCAGTCCGACATCACCAGCCCCTGATAGCCCCATTCCTCGCGCAATACCCGGGTCAGCAGCCAGTGGTGCTGCGAGGTCTGTTCGCCGTTGAGCCGGTTGTAGGAGGACATCAGCGACCATGGATCCGCTTTGGCAATGGCGCGCTGGAAACCGTACAGATAGATTTCGCGCAGTGCCCGCTCGTCGACGATGGAGTCCATCCCGGTACGCTGGAATTCCGAGTTATTGCAGGCAAAGTGTTTGAGGCAGGCTCCCACGCCTTCTTGCTGCAAACCGTTGATCAGCGCGGCGGCCAGATCGCCGCTGAGTAGCGGGTCTTCCGAGTAATACTCGTAACCGCGCCCGGCCAGCGGCGTGCGGCGGATATTGATGCCCGGCCCCAGCAGCAGGCCCACGCCCATGGACTGGCATTCGATACCCAGCGCCCGTCCCATTTGTTCCACCAGGTTCACATCCCAGCTGCAGGCCAGGCTGGAGCCATTGGGAAAGCAGGTGGCCGGGCGCGAGTGGCCGAACAGTGCCTCGGAGCCGCCCTTGTCGCTGTCGCCAGTCACCTGGCCCGCGTCTTGCTGCACCACGGACAGGAAGTCGCTGATATTCCAGCCTTGCTGCTGGTCGATCTGCGCGCTGCTATAGCGCACGCCATAGGTGCCGTCGGTCATGACAAAGTCGCTGATACCAAGCTGCGGCAGGCTGGCCGTACGCCACAGGCCCTGGCCGCTGAGCAGCCTGACCTTGTCTGCCGGGCTCATGCGGGCGATCAGTTCGGTGTGGGAGGTGCGCATGTCAGGTCTCCTGTGGCTGGGCGGCGGCGGGCTGCTTGCGTGCTGCAATCTGGCCCAGCATGTGCCGGTAGCTGTTTTCGTCCAGCGCATAGCGCAGCATGAACAGCAGGGCGAGCACGAACAGGGCGGCGGGTATCAGCGTCATCATCAGGGCGATCCAGTCCTGTGCCCGCGGCGTGATATGGGCGGCGTCGTAGCCGGCATATTGCAGGATCAGCCCGGCCAGCCCGCCGGCAATGGCCATGGCCACCTTGGTGATGAAGTTGAAATAGCCATAAATGGCCCCCTCGGTACGCACATGGTGCTGCCACTCGGCGTATTCCACCGTGTCGGCCAGCATGGCGTACATGCAGACAAAGATGCTGCCCATGGCCGCGCTGTACACGCTGACGCAGGCCATGATGGCCAGACGGTTGTCACCTGCCAGCCAGTACTGGCAAGCCAGCGCCAATGCGCCTGCGCTCAGGGTGAGCAGGGTCAGCCTTTTTTTGCCGAAGCGGGCAATCAGCTGTTCCGAGGCAATGGTGCCCACCAGATTGGCCACGGTCTGGATGGCGAAGAAGCTGGCGGTATAGGCTTCATCGCGCAGTACGTAGTTGATGTAGTAAATGGCGGCGGCCATCCACACGCTGTAGGCGATATAGGTAAACACGGTAAACATCGACAACTGGAACAGGGGTCGGTTGGCGGTAATGGCCTGCACCATCTGGCGCAGGCTGGGGGCTGTGTCCTCGTCCTGCCGGATGCGTTCCCTGGTCATGGCAAAGCAGGCGTAGAACAGCAGGGTGGCCAGCCCGGCAAACAGCGCGATGGTGAGCTGGTAGCCGGTGCGCGGGTCGGCAAAGCGGCGGATCAACTGGTCGGCATATACCGACACCACAAAGTAACCCAGCGTGGCAAACAACATGCGGTACACCGACAGCGAGGCGCGCGACATGGTGTGCTGGGTCAGCATATTGTTCATGGCGGAATAGGGTGTGTTCACCGTGGTATAGGCCAGGCAATACAGGGTGTAGCTCACCAGGGCATAGGCAAACTTGTAGCTGGTGTCCGGTGTGCTGAAGCACAGTACGGTCAGCACACCCAGCGGCAGCGCGCCATACAGCAGGTATGGCCGCAGCTTGCCGTGGCGGCTGTGGGTGCGGTCGATGGCGTAGCCCAGCAGGATGTTGAACAGTGCATCGATGATGCGGGCAATCAGGAAAATCAGGCTGGCTTCACCGGCGCTCAGGCCGAAAATATTGGTGTAGAAAAATAGCAGGAACAGCGAGACGGCACCAAATGACAGATTGGACGCCATGTCTCCCAGTCCATAGCCTGCTTTTTCTCGCAGGCCCAGTCTGACATCGGCGGCGGACAGGGCAGGATCTGACATGATGCGGTTCTCCAGAGCCAGGGGATGGGCCCTAACATAGCAGCGCCTCCCGGCACGGCTATGGAGATCGCACTCTGGAAACGTCGGGTTTTATGGCGGGATTTTCAAAACGCAGGACAAAAAAATAGCCAACCCGCAATGGAGTTGGCCCGAGAGGGTAATCGTCAGGCGGGCGGCAGATCTGCGTTGCCGGCCCGCTCAAGGCTTACTGTGCCAGCGGCTTTTTCAGTACGCGCAGCATGACGGCGGTCAGCACCGTACCCACCACCAGTGCCACCAGGTAGGATCCCAGATTGGTCACCGCGTTAGGGATGGGCAGCACGAACACGCCACCGTGCGGTACTTTCAGTTCCACGCCCATGGCCATGGAGATGGCACCGGTCACGGCCGAACCCACCATCAGCGACGGAATCACGCGCAGCGGGTCGCGGGCGGCAAACGGAATGGCACCTTCACTGATAAAGGAAATACCCAGCACGCCAGCGGCCTTGCCGGCTTCGCGTTCGTCGGCGGTAAAGCGGTCGGCAAACAGCTTGGTGGCCAGGGCAATGCCCAGCGGCGGAGTCATGCCGGCAGCCATTACCGCGGCCATCGGGGTGTACACCTGGCTGGCAATCAGGCCGGTGGCAAAGGCATAGGCTGCCTTGTTCACCGGGCCGCCCATGTCAAAGGCCATCATCGCGCCCAGAATGGCACCCAGCAGCAAGGCGCTGCTGCCCTGCATGCTCTTGAGCGCATCGGTCAGCATGGCCAGCAGGCCGGCCACCGGCGTGCCGATGACGTAGATCATCAACAGGCCCACCAGCAGGGAACCCAGTACCGGCAGGATCAGCACCGGCTTCAGGCCATCAAGGTTGCGGCCCAGCTGGATTTTCTTGTTGAGGAAATCCGTGCCGTAACCGGCAATGAAACCGGCGGCAATGCCACCCAGAAAGCCGGAACCGAGGCTGGCGGCCAGCATGCCACCCACCATGCCGGGGGCAATACCCGGACGGTTGGCGATGGAGTAGGAAATGTAACCGGCCAGAATCGGCACCATCAGCGCAAAGGCGGATTTGGCGCCAATCTGGAACAAGGCCCAGGCCAGCGTGCCCTTGTGCGCGTCGTCAAAGGCGTAAATGCCGCCCAGTGCAAAAGCCAGTGCAATCATGATGCCGCCCGCGGTGACAAAGGGCAGCATGAAGGACACACCGGTCATCAGGTGTTTGTAAGCGCCGCTGCGCTGCTCGCTCTGGGCGCTGCTTGCGGAAGCGGGGCTGGCGGCAGTCTGGCTGCTGGCTGCCTGGCTGGCACCGTGCGGCTGGGCTTCGGCAATGGCGCGGCGCACCAGGTTTTCACCATCGTTGATGGCCGGTTTGGTGCCGCTGGAGAACAAACGCTTGCCGACAAAGCGCGACAGGTCCACCTGGGTGTCGGCGGCAATGATCACCACATCGGCCAGACGGATTTCATCTGCCGTCAGCGTGTCCTGCGCACCCACCGAACCCTGGGTTTCCACGCGGATGCTGTGGCCCAGTTTCTGCGCAGCCTGGCTCAGGCCTTCGGCCGCCATGAAGGTGTGGGCAATGCCGGTGGGGCAGGAGGTAATGCCGACAATGCGCAGCGCGCTGCTGGCAGTCCGGGCATTCAGGCTGGCCTTGAGCTGGCCTTCGGCATCGGCCAGCACGGCTTCCAGCGAGCTGAGCAGGGTGTGGCTGTTGGCAAAGCGCACGTCTTGTGCGGCGGCTTCGCCAATCAGCAGCACGGCATCGGCGTCGGCAATGGCGCTGGCGCTCAGCGGCTGTTGCACGCCTTGTGCGGTGTGGATTTCTACATCGATCTTGTGTTTCAGCCGGGTAGCCGCCTGGCGCAGCGCTTCGCCAGCCAGCATGGACTGGGTGCTGCGATCGGGAGCTGCAATCACTGCCAGCAGGTTTGCCATTGTCTATCTCCTAGTTTTATCTGCCTGTTGTTGTTGCTTTGCTGATGATCTGCTGCGTGGCGGGGGTGAGGGAGCGTTGCCCGCCCGCAGCATGATGGTTTAGAGCAGCTAACAAAAAACCTGATGCGGCGTTGCGCCTCCTGGTCGTACTGTGTGTACTGTCTGCGTCGGCGCGCCTTGCCTCAGGGATGCTGCGCTGTTTTGTTAACCGCTCTTACTGTAGGTGCTGCACTTCCACTTGCCGTGCCAGTTGTTCCACCTCGCTGCGTGCCGGCAGGTGGGGGCCGATGCGGGCCAGCTTGGCAGTGGCAAAGGCCACGGCCAGCCGGGCGCGGTCTTCACCGGCCAGGCGCTGGTGGCGCGCGGCGCTGAGGCCGGCCACCAGTGCATCACCGGCACCCACGGTGCTCAGCGGGTTCTGTACCGGCAGGCGGGCCAGCAGGGCCGGGCCGTCGTCCAGCACAAACAGCGCGCCTTCTTCGCCCAGCGACACCACCACTTCGGCCACACCGGCCTGTTGCAACTGGCGGGCGCAGGCCAGCACGTCTTGCAGGGTGGGCAGGGGGCGTCCGGCCCACTGTTCCAGTTCGTGGCGGTTGGGCTTGATGCAGTCGGGCAGGCTGGCACGTGGCGCGGCCAGTGCGGTGGCCAGTGCGGCACCGCTGCTGTCCAGCAGCACATGTGCGCCCCATTGGCGCAGCTTGCCAATCAGCACCGGCAGTCGTTCCGGCTCCAGTCCTTGCGGCAGGCTGCCGGCCAGCACGATCTGGCTGCCCGGATTGACGTCTGCCGCCAGCAGGGTCAGCAGGCGTTCCCACTGCACCTCGCCTACGGTCAGGCCCGGCAGGTTGATGTCGGTGGTGCTGGCATTGGCCTGATCGGACAGCTTGATGTTGACGCGGGTGTCGCCCGGCACGCGGATGAAGCGGTCGGCAATCCCTTTGTCCTTGAACAGCGCCTCAAACGCTTCGCTGTTATTGCGTCCCAACAGGCCGGTGGCCAGCACCGGCAAGCCCCAGTCGGCCAGACAGCTGGCCACGTTCACGCCCTTGCCACCGGCATTGCTGGTGCTGGACAACGCCAGATTGACGCTGCCGGGCTGAAAATCCTGCACGCACACCGTCTGGTCGATGGCCGGGTTCAGGGTGATGGTGATCAGCGGGCCGTTCATGACAGCAGGCTCTGCAGGGCGCGTACTTCTTCGGCGCTATCGCAATCCAGCGCTTGCTGCGCCAGGTCGGCCAGCTTGGCAAAGTCGCTGCCACGCAGGCGGGCCTTGACGCTGGCGATGTCACGCGGGCTCATCGACAGTTCGTTCACGCCCAGACCGGTAAGCAGGGCGGCACCGAACGGGTCGCCGGCAATGCCACCGCACACACCTACCCAGCGGCCATGCTGGGTGGCACCTTGTACCGTCTGGTGGATCAGGCGCAGTACTGCCGGGTGCAGGCTGTCGGCCTCGGCGGCCAGTTCCGGGTGCTGACGGTCGATGGCCAGCGCGTACTGGGTGAGGTCGTTGGTGCCGATGGAGAAGAAGTCCACATGTTCGGCCAGCTTGTCGGCCAGGGTGGCGGCGGCGGGCACTTCCACCATGATGCCGATCGGCACCGCCGGGGCGTTCAGCTCGCGGCGGATGCCCTCGCACAGGCCCTTCAAGCGGGTGATTTCCTTCAGCGAGGTAATCATCGGGAACATGATGGACAGCGGCTGGCCACCACGGGCGGCGCGGTACAGCGCACGCAGCTGCGGTTCCAGCAGGTCGCGGCGGCGCAGCAGCAGACGGGCACCACGCATGCCGAGGAAGGGGTTTTCCTCATGCGGCAGGTTGAGGTAGGGCACTTGCTTGTCGCCGCCGATATCCAGCGTGCGCACGATCAGCGGACGGCCTTCCAGTGCCTGCAGCATGGCTTGGTAGGTGGCGAACTGTTCTTCTTCGTCCGGACTGTCGTCACGTTCCAGGAACAGGAACTCGGTACGCATCAGGCCCACGCCTTCGGCACCGGCGGCAATGGCGGCGGCCACCTGGTCCGGGCGGTTGACGTTGGCAGCCACTTCCACGCTGTGGCCGTCACGGGTCTGGGCCGGCAGGCTGCGTTCGGCTTCCTCGCGCTCCTTGCGCAGCTGCTGTTGTGCCATCCAGTCGCGGGCGGATTTCAGGTCGGCTTCGCCCGGGTTCAGGTAGAGGCGGCCAGCCTGGCCATCCAGAATCGCTGCCGTGCCATTGGCCACACCCAACAGGCCGGGGCCACCGGCTACCAGTGCCGGCAGGCCGAGGGTGCGCGCCAGAATGGCGGTATGGGAAGTCGGGCCGCCCTGGGCGGTGGCGAGGCCAATCACCTTGTTGGTATCCAGCCCGGCGGTGTCCGACGGCGACAGATCGCTGGCCAGCAGAATGCAGTTATCCGGCAGGTCGGACAGGGTGGTGGCTTGCAGGCTGGGGTCGATCTTGCCCAGCACGCGGCGGCCCACATCGCGCAGGTCGGCAGCGCGGGCGGCCAGCAGCTGATTGCCCAGCGCAGCCAGACGGTCGGCCAGTCTTTCCACTGCCTGATGCCAGGACCAGGCCACGCCGTGGCCTTCCACCATCAGTTGGCAGGACAGGGTGATCAGGTCGGTATCGCTCAGCAGTTCGGCCTGGGCCTTGAAAATGGCGGCTTCGGCATTGCCCAGGCGCTGGGCGGTGTCTTCGGCCAGTTTGGCCAGTTCGGCGCGGGTATCGGCCAGCGCGGCATGCAGTTTGTCACCGGCTTCGGCCAGGGCCAGCGGGTGGTCGGGAATGGCGGGCAGGCCGTGGGTCAGCACATGCACCTGACCGATGGCCAGGCCGGGGCTGGCGCTGATGCCGGCTACTTCCAGCGGGTGGCCCGGCGGCTGCCAGTTGTTTTCGCTACGCTGGGCCTGGGCTTTTTGTGCGGCCAGTGCGGCGTCGGTTTGTTCCTGCGCAGTCAGGCGGGTCATCACCCCTTGCAGCGCTTGCAGCAGGGCGGCGGCATCGCTGCCTTCGGCGGACACCACCAGCCGGTCGCCGCGTTGCAGGCCCAGTTGCAGCAGGGAAATCATGTTTTTGGCGTCAGCCACATGGTGGCCGTGACGCACTTGCACCTGTGCCGCGTACTGGCGGGCGGTTTCCACCCACGCGGTGGCCGGGCGGGCGTGCAGGCCATTGGGGTAGTCCACCTGCCATTCAAACTGTTCGGCCAGATCGCCAGCGGCTTGCTGCGGCGCAGCCGGTGCGGCTGCGGTATCGGACAGGGCGGCAATCAGGTCTTGCGGGTTGCTGGTGGCAAACAGCTGCTGCAGGCGGGGTTCGTCTTGCAGCAAGCGGGTAAGCCTGCGCAGCAGCTGGATGTGTTCGTCCGACTGGGCGGCAATGGCAAACAGCAGGTGGGTGGTTTGTCCCGGATTCCACTCCAGGCCCTGCGGAATCTGCAGGATGGCAATGCCGGTGCGCTTGATCAGGTGGCGGTCTTCCACCATGCCGTGCGGAATGGAGACGCCATGACCCAGAAAGGTGTTAGCCACGGCTTCACGTGCCAGCAGGCTGTCGATATAGGCGGCGTCGATACAGCCAGCGTTGGCCAGCAGCTGGCCGGCCTGGCGGATGGCCTCTTCCTTGCTGGCCGGAGCGGTGGCAAGGCAAATCAGTTCCGGATGGATCAGATCGTGCGACATCGGGAGTGGTCTCCTGGTACTGTTATTTTGCTGCATTGCACCCAAAAAGGGGCTGTGCTGACTATTGTCTGGCGTTGCGTTGATGGCATTGAAAACGATTACATAATTGCTGTCAATATTGATTGTTGACTATCTGGATCAAATTTTACTCAAGTCAACAAGATGCATTGAAACCAAAGGCTTGCAATGGTTTTGGACTTGATGCACGATCACGACAATCTGACTGAAAACGATTGCAAAATGACGGTAGGCATCAAGGATGTAGCCCGCGCCGCAGGGGTATCGGTGGCAACGGTATCGCGTGCACTGGGCGGTGGCCCGGTCAGCGAGGAGCTGCGCAAGAAAGTGGAAGCAGCAGTGGCCGCCACCGGCTATCTGCCCAATCTGTCGGCGCGACGCTTGCGCTCGCAGCACAGCCACACCATCGGGCTGATTGTGTCCGATATCCGGAACCCCTTTTTCACGGCGGTCAGCCGTGCGGTGGAGGACGCCGCCTATGCGGTGGGGATGCGGGTGATTCTGTGCAATACCGACGAAAACCCGCAAAAAGAAGCCATGTACCTGCGGCTGATGCAGGAAGAACGGGTGACCGGGGTCATTTTTGCCCCCACCCGTGCCACCGCGCAAAAGCTGGACCCGCACCAGCTGGGTTTTCCGGTGGTACTGATAGACCGCGCGGCCCCGCCCGGCCAGACCGATGCCGTGGTGCTGGACAATGCAGAAGCCGCCAGCCTGCTGGTGGAGCATTTGCTGGCGCAGGGCTATCGCCGTATCGGCGGTCTGTTCGGTAACACCAGTACCACCGGTGCCGAGCGCCATGCTGGCGTGGTGGCCGCCATGCAGCAGCATGGTTTGCAGGCGGAGGCGCGCTTTATTGCCCCCACGCCGGAGGCCGCAGAGCAGGCCGTGCGCGACTGGCTGCGCGAACCGGTTCAACCGGAAGCACTGATTGCCAGTAATGGCCTGGTATTGCTGGGCATGTTGCGCGGCGCGCGTGCGGCGGGCGTCAGCATTCCGGCGCAGCTGGCACTGGCCGGCTTTGACAATGACAACTGGACCGAACTGGCCGGCCCCGGCCTGACGGTAATCGAACAGCCGGTATACGACATTGGCCGCACCGCCATGAAGATGCTGCTGGAGCGACTGGAAGACCCGGCCCGCAGTGCACGCAAGGTGGTGCTGTCCGGGCGCTTGATTGCCCGTGGTTCCACTGCGCAACCCATCGCGGCACATGCCGGGCAGCAGGGTGCCGAACCGCGCTGATCACAGGCCGTATCTGTCGCTACAAAGGACGTCAGCTGACGTCCTTTTTTCTTGCCGTCAGCGGCTGCTGGTGTGAACTGCTTGTCGTTCTGTCGCGGCAAAATGCCGTTCCAGTCCATCCAGCAGCAGCCGGGTCTTGGTGGGGTGCAAGCTGCGATTGGGCACCAGCGCATAGGTTTTCAACGGCGGCAGGGTCCAGTCGCCAAGTATGCTTTGCAACTGTCCGGCCGCCAGCGCCGCAGCGGCAAAATTGCGCGACACCAGGCATACACCGCGCCCGGCAATGGCCGCTTGCAAGCGCAGCCCGGCATTGGCTGTTTGCAGATGCAAGCCCTGTTGCAGTGTGAATTCAGTGCCATCCGCATGCAGCAAGCGCCAAGGCAGGGCGCTGGCTGCACCCAGCAGCGGCCAGCCTTGCAGTTCAGAAGGATGTTGTGGCCGGCCACGTGCGGCCAGCAAGGACGGTGCGGCAAACAGGCCCTGTTGCAAGGTGTACAGGCGCTTGCCCAGCAGGCTGGAATCCGGCAGCGGGTGGCTGGTCATGACGAAACTCAGGTCATGCCCGCTGCTGAGCGGGTCGGTCTGATTACTGATGACATCCACCTCGATGTGCAAGTCAGGATGTGCCTGCATGATGTCGCACAGCACCGGGCTCAGGTGCAGGCTGGCGAACTCGTAAGGCGCGGCAATGCGCAAGGTGCCGCTGAGTGGTGCCTCGGCCAGGCCTTGCAGGTGGTCGGCCACATCTTCCAGCCGGGCAAACAGCGGGCTGATTTCCTCCAGTAAATGAAAGCCGGCCTCGGTGAGTCGCAGGCGACGGGTGCTGCGTTCCAGCAAGCGTGATCCCAGCTTCTGTTCCAGTCGTGTCAAGGCGGTGCTGACTGTTGATTTGGGCAGTTGCAGTCGTTCTGCCGCCCGACTGAAACTGCCCAGCTGCGCGACACAGCTGAATAGATACCAGTCATTCCAATCATTTGTACGTGGCATTGAATAATGATTTCAATTTTGACGGTTTATTCAAAATAACATGGTCTTTATAGTCAGCGCGATCCATCCCAGTCCAAAGCCTCCAGTCGAATGAATGCCTATCCCGTGCTGTTGCAAGCCCACCCCGAGTGCCGCCCCTGGCAGGTAAGACTGTTTGGCCTGACGCTGGGTCTGGTGACCGGGGCGGACTTTGTCGCCGTCAGCATGATGGGGGTGGCGGGAGGAGCCATTCAGGGTGGTGTGGCAGCGGCACCGCAAGAATACTTGTGGGTGCTTACCAGCTTTGCCGTGGGCGCGGTGCTGGTCAATCTGTTGCTGGGCCGCTTTGCCACCCTGATCAGTTACCGGCGTTATACCGAGTGGGCCTTGCTGCTGTTCATGGCGGGCAGTGTGGGCTGTGCGCTGGCGGAAGGAATCACCAGCCTGGCGGTGGCGCGCCTGTTTCAGGGCCTGGGTGGTGGCGGGCTGTTTACGGCCTCGCGCATCCTGCTGCAACTGGTGGCGCAGCCCAGGGAGCGCAAGCCGCTGATGTATGGCTTCTTGCTTGGCTTGTTCAGCTTGTCCGGAATCTCCCCGTGGCTCTCGGCCCTGCTGGTGGAAGATTGGGGCTGGCAGGCCATTTTCTGGTTGCAGGCCGGTTTTGTCCCGCTGTTATTGCTACTGGTACAGATCAGCTATCCCCGGCATGCCGGTGCGCCCACCCGTGCCCAGGCCGGGGAACTGGACTGGTTGGCCGTGGCGGCGCTGGGGCTGGGGGCCTTGCTGGTATTACATACGCTGGAAGATCTGCGCTTTTTGCGCTTTAGCGCCCGTCCCGGCATGTGGCTGGCCTTGCTGGCTGGTGTGGCCTTGCTGTTGCTGGCCTGGCGACGCCTCCATACCCACCCGGACCCCTGGTTGCAACTGCATGCCGTATTGCGACGGCGTTATCTGATGGGGCTGGCTTTTTATGCGCTTTATTACCTGTGCAACGGGATTTGGTCTTACCTGTTGTCAGCCATGCTGCAACACGGGCTGGGTTTCGACTTTGTCACCACCGGCTGGGCCATGAGCATGGGCAGCCTGGTGACGGTGGTGATGGCCTTGTCCTATTTGTATGCCAGTCGCTGGCTGACACGGCGTCACCATGTGCTGGCGCTGGGTTTTGGCCTGCTATTGCTCTGCTGTATGTGGCTGTCACACGTAGCCATGCCGGGCGCAGCACTGGCCAGCGTACTGCCGGCCATCCTGCTGCATGGGCTGGTGCCGGTGCTATCGGTATTGCAGATTGCAGCCATGACCTATGCCGAAGTGCAGGCAGAGGATTTTGCCCATGCCTATCAGCTGAAAAACATCCTGCGTGAACTGGCCATGGCCATGGGAACCGGTTTGGCAGCCTTGCAATTGCAAGCGGGAGAGGCGGTGGCCCGCATGAGCTTGCTGGACCGTCTGGACGCCCTCAGCCTGAGGCAATGGGGAATGGGGCTGGACCTGCCTGATCTTGCGCGATTGTCAGCTCAGGTGACGCAGCAGGCGGTACTGATTGCCTGCGACCACGCCTTGCTGAGTTTGGCCATGTTGGCAGGACTGGCCATGGTGATGGCGCTGTGGCAAAGGGATTTGCGCTGATGCAGGGCAGTAAATGCAGACACCCCGCCAAGGCGGGGTGTTTGCGTGGATATCAGGGGCGAATCGGACCGGTCAGGCGGGTAAGGGTGTCGTCCTTGACAAAGCGGTGGTGCCAGACTGCCGCTGCAGCATGGAAAATGGCCAGCCACAGCAACAGGTTGCCCAGCGCTTCGTGAATTTCTTTCAGGTTGTGCGCGGTTTCCTTGCCCAGCGAGAAGAACACCGGCAGCGTGCTACCCAGGAAAACCACGTCCTTGCCATTGCCCTGCACAATGGCGATGCCCAGTATCGGCAGAGCCAGCATCAGTGCATACAGCAACCAGTGTGCCGCGTGAGCCAGCAGCATGGCGGCCGGCTGCGGCGCCGGTGTGATGTCAGGTACGCGGTTGGCCAGTCGCCACAGCAGGCGCGGCAGGAACAGCAACAGCACGATGATGCCAGCCTGGAAATGGCCGGACTTCAGGAAGTCACGCAGCGGGCTGCCCTTGGGTGCAATATCCTTGAATTCGATGAAAACCAGTGCGGCAATCACTGCCAGTGCACTCAGCCAGTGCAGGGCACGTGCCAGACGGCCATAACTGTGTTGTGAATTTTTCAGCATGATGCTTCCTTTTTTCAGTGGGCATGCCCGAATCAATCTGTGTGCATGTTACGCCGTATTTATTAAATCAGACTTAATCATCGTCAGCAGTAGGGTGATGTAATGACTGGGCCTGGCGGATCACCGCGCATTTGTCTGCGGCTTGCCAGCCTTCGGGTTTCAGAATCTTGCCATCGGCACGACGCACTACCTTGCCATCAATCTGTTTGCGCAGATTGGCCTGATGAATGGCCTCGGTCATGGCTTCCAGCGGCATGCCCTGCGACAGCAGCAGCCCGGTCAGCACATTCAGCACGTCCACGCCTTCTGCAGTCAGCTCTGCCATGCGGCGTACTTGTTCCTGCTGGTCGCAGCCGGCCAGCTGTTTGAATTCCTGCAAGGCGTGCAGGAATTCAGCCATTTCTTCGTGCAGCATGGTTTCCCACATGGCCAGGGTGTTTGCTTGCAGTCCGGGTTGATTTGCGGCGGGAAGGTCGAAACGCTGCATGAATTCACGGCGGATGGCGTAGAGGTTGGTCATCTTGTTGTGTCTGTAATTTTAAAAATATCTATATATTGTGTTTCTTGTCCGGATTTGGCAATGAAAAAGCCCGCAAGGCGGGCATCAGATTGTTGGCAAACTCCCTCTCGCTTTCTGAAAAGAAAGCGAGGCTCCCATCTTCAATTGGCAAGGCAAGGGCGGGGGGATTGGGAATAGATGGGAAAGCTGAGAAATCAATAACTTGGTCTGAAGGCCCGGCTTTGCCGGGTCCTGTGCAATCGAAGCAGATTACTTTGTCAGCAGCCTGACGCCCGCAAAGCGGGCGTTGGCATTGTGGCGAGTCCCATGTGGCCTGCAGCAAGTGAAGCCGGGGCCGGGAGGATGAATTAGCCGTGCAGGGTGGCCAGCACCTCGAAATAGTCCGGGAAGGTTTTGGCAACGCATTTGGGGTCGTTGATGACGACCGGCACACCCAGCAGGGAAACCAGCGAGAAGCACATGGCCATGCGGTGATCGTCGTAAGTGTCGATCTCGGCGTCGGCCAGCAGCTGTGCGGGCGGGGTGATGCGGATGTAGTCCTGACCTTCTTCAACGGTGGCTCCCAGCTTGCGCAGCTCGGTGGCCATGGCCGACAGCCGGTCGGTTTCCTTCACGCGCCAGCTTTCGATATTGCGCAAAGTGGTGGTGCCATCGGCAGCCAGTGCGGCCACGGCAATGGTCATGGCGGCGTCCGGAATGTGGTTCAGGTCGGCATCAATGGCCTTGAGCTTGCCAGTGGCAACTGCCTCGATCCAGTTGTCGCCCATGGTAATGGCCACGCCCATCTGGCGCAGGGTGTCGGCAAACTTCACATCGCCCTGGATGCTCTGATTACCCACGCCTTCCACCCGTACCGGGCCACCCGCCAGCGCACCCGCAGCAAGGAAGTAGGACGCGCTGGAAGCATCACCTTCAACATGCACTTCACCCGGAGAGATATAGTGCTGGCCGCCCGGAATGACAAAACGTTGCCAGCCCTGACGTTCCACCTGTACGCCAAAGCGTGCCATCAGGTTGAGGGTGATCTCGATATAGGGTTTGGAAATCAGTTCGCCTACCACCTCGATGGTGGTGGTTTCACCGGTCAGAGGCAGCGCCATCAAGAGGGCGGTCAGAAACTGGCTGGAGACATTGCCCTTGACCGGAATGACTTCCCCGGCGCGCAGGCTGGCCGGACGAATGGTCAGCGGCGGATAGCCCGGCTGCCCCTGGTAGCTGATGTCGGCACCGGCAATGCGCAGTGCATCCACCAGGTCGCCAATCGGGCGTTCGTGCATGCGGGCCACGCCGGACAGCTGATAATGGCCTTGCATCAGTGCCAGTGCGGCAGTCAGCGGCCGAAAAGCCGTGCCGGCATTGCCCAGGAACAGGTCGGCACTCTTGACCGGAAACTCGCCGCCCACGCCTTGCACACGGAAGTCACGGCTGTCGCCGATCTGTTCCACCTGCACGCCCAGCAAGCCCAGGGCTGCCAGCATGTGGCGGATGTCATCCGAATCCAGCAGGTCGCGCACCAGCGTGCTGCCGCTGGACAGTGCTGCCAGCAGCAAGGTGCGGTTGGAGATGCTTTTGGAGCCGGGGAGCTTGATGGTGCCGGCAAGGTGCGGTGTCGGAGTGAGGCGGAGCTGTTCCATGGCGGTGCGTCGTGTCTCTAGTAGTGTCTGGGTAAGTTGTCCGGGTCTTGTCATCACGCACCCTGCCTGCAGGCAGTAGTGTGCGTTGCAGCCCACCACTCTAAAGGGCAGCGGGGTAACGTGCAAACTACAATCATGGCCGTTGGCGGCATTTTTTATCTATTCCGGCCAGAAAATCCGCCCGAAACCGTTCCTGAGTCGGGGGGGCTGCGGTAAAATCAGCATTTTGGCCATGCGCGCCTGTCGCGGCCTGCCTTGCGGATGCAAACCAAACCCATGTCTGTTCCTGTCATTACCATTGACGGCCCCTCTGCTTCCGGCAAGGGAACTGTCGCCGCCATCGTCGCCCAACGCCTGGGTTTCCACTATCTTGATTCCGGTTCCCTGTACCGCCTGCTTGCCCTGCATGCGCGCAAGCTGGGAGTGAACTGGGACGATGAAACGGCGCTGGCCCGCCTGGCTGCCGGTTTGCCTGCTGCATTCGAGCAAGGCGTGGTGTTGCTGGATGGCAACGATGTCAGTGCGGAAATTCGTGCCGAGGAAATCGGCATTGGCGCTTCCAAGGTGGCTGCGCTGCCGGCAGTACGTGCCGCCCTGTTGCAGCGCCAGCGTGATTTTGGCGTGGCGCCGGGCCTGGTGACGGACGGTCGCGACATGGGTTCGGTGGTGTTCCCGCAAGCCGCCGTCAAGATTTTCCTGACCGCCAGCGCGGACGAACGTGCAAGGCGCCGCTATAAGCAGTTGATCGGCAAGGGAGAATCTGCTAACCTCCCACAGATTAAGCAGGACATTATCGATCGGGACACGCGTGACGCAGCCCGGCCGGTAGCGCCGCTGCGACAAGAGCCGGACGCCTTTCTGCTCGACACCACGGAGCTCACCATCGACCAGGCGGTTGATACAGTGCTTCGCCACTTCGGGCAGTACCAGGCCTCCGGCATATGATTTTTTAAAGGGGCAATTCCTGCTGCATTGCAAGATGCGCCCTGTGTTCAACCCTAACCCCGCACGCCGCAAGGTGTGCACCGAGAGTAAGCTTGATGACTACCCTCTCCATGGAAAACTTTGCCCAGCTGTTCGAAGAAAGCCTGACCCTTCACGACATGCGCGTGGGCGAGGTGATCACTGCCGAAGTCGTTGCAGTTGATTCCAACTTCGTAACTGTAAATGCCGGCCTGAAGTCCGAATCCCTGATTCCGGCCGAAGAATTCAAGAACGACGAAGGCGTTGTTGAAGTTGCTGTTGGCGACTTCGTGACTGTTGCCATCGACGCACTGGAAAACGGTTTTGGCGAAACCAAGCTGTCCCGTGAAAAAGCCAAGCGTCTGGCTGCATGGGTTGAGCTGGAAGAAGCGCTGGAAACCGGCAAGATCCTGTCCGGCCTGATCTCTGGCAAGGTCAAGGGTGGCCTGACCGTTATGGTCAATGGCATCCGCGCCTTCCTGCCGGGTTCCCTGGTTGACGTACGTCCGGTGAAAGACACCACCCCGTACGAAAACAAGAACATCGAATTCAAGGTTATCAAGCTGGATCGCAAGCGCAACAACGTGGTTGTTTCGCGTCGTTCCGTTCTGGAAGAAACCCTGGGCGAAGAGCGCAAGGCTCTGCTGGAAACCCTGAAAGAGGGCGCCGTTATCAAGGGTATCGTCAAGAACATCACCGACTACGGTGCGTTTGTTGACCTGGGCGGCATCGACGGCCTGCTGCACATCACCGACCTGGCATGGCGTCGTGTGAAGCACCCGTCCGAAGTTCTGGCTGTTGGCGACGAAGTAGAAGCCAAGGTCCTGAAGTTCGACCAGGAGAAGAACCGTGTATCCCTGGGTCTGAAGCAACTGGGCGAAGATCCGTGGGTTGGTCTGTCCCGTCGCTACCCGGCCAGCACCCGTCTGTTCGGCAAGGTAACCAACCTGACCGACTACGGCGCGTTCGTTGAAATCGAACAAGGCATCGAAGGCCTGGTACACGTGTCCGAAATGGACTGGACCAACAAGAACGTACACCCGTCCAAGGTAGTTCAGGTTGGTGACGAAGTTGAAGTCATGATCCTGGAAATCGACGAAGACCGTCGTCGTATCTCCCTGGGCATGAAGCAGTGCCTGGCCAACCCGTGGAACGAGTTTGCCGACAACTTCCACAAGGGCGACAAGCTGAAGGGCGCGATCAAGTCCATCACCGACTTCGGTGTGTTCGTTGGTCTGCCGGGCGGCATCGACGGCCTGGTTCACCTGTCCGACCTGTCCTGGAACGAAGCTGGCGAAGAAGCCGTACGCAAGTTCAAGAAGGGTGACGAAGTTGAAGCCGTTGTTCTGTCCATCGACGTGGAAAAAGAACGCATCTCCCTGGGCATCAAGCAACTGGAAGGTGATCCGTTCAACAACTACGTTGCCATGAATGACAAGGGCGCCATCGTCAAGGGCACCGTGAAGACTGTTGATGCCAAGGGCGCTGTTGTTGCTCTGGACATGGACGTTGAAGGTTACCTGCGTGCTTCCGAGCTGTCCCGTGACCGCGTGGAAGATGCCCGTACCCTGCTGAAGGATGGCGACGAAGTGGAAGCCGTGATCATTGCCGTGGATCGCAAGTCCCGCAATATCAGCCTGTCCATCAAGGCCAAGGATGCTCAGGAAGACAGCACCGCCATGAAGAACCTGTCGGTTGACAGCGCTTCTGCCGGTACGACCAACCTGGGTGCTCTGCTGAAGGCCAAGCTGTCCGGCTCCAACGAGTAATTGCATCATGACCAAGTCTGAGCTGATCGCGCGGCTGGCAGAACGTCTTGCCGAGCGCAATTCTCAGTTGGTCTACAAAGATGCTGAGCTGGCCGTCAAAACCATTCTGGATGCGATGGCCAGCAACCTGGCACAGGGTAGCCGTATTGAAATCCGTGGCTTTGGTAGCTTCGACCTGAACTACCGTCCGCCCCGCGTAGGGCGGAACCCGAAATCAGGTAGCAGTGTCTCGGTTCCTGAGAAATATGTGCCGCATTTCAAGGCCGGCAAGGAATTGCGTGAACGGGTAGATCTGTCCCTTCTGGAGCAGACCCAGGCCTGAACGCCATGACCGCTGGTCTCGCAAGCCGAAACAAAGCGCCGCTTCTGCGGCGCTTTTTCTTTGTTTGACCATCCTCTTGCTTGGGTTGCAGCACACTATCGTTTAAACTTGCACTCCGGTCACCCCTTCCGAGTAAAAAGCATGCGCTACATCGTGCGTATCATCGAATTGGCCCTGCTGGTTTTTCTGATTGCCGTCACCGTGCAGAACAGCCACATGGTCGAATTCAAGCTGTTTTTCGGCCAATCCTGGTCGGCACCGCTTATCGTGTTCCTGCTGGTGTTCTTTATTGCCGGTGCAGCTGTCGGTTTGCTGGCCACATTTTCCTATTATCTGCGCATGCGCAAAGAGCTTTCCTTGCTCAAGAAAGAGCTGCGCAGTCGCCCCCCTTCCAGCAAGGTTGCAGTTGATCCCAGCGATGCCCTGGCTGATTGATTAGGCCTGCCTCTACTGACGCCGCGGTGCGCATGGCACGCGGCGCAGAATCTTACCCCTGTTGAAGGAAGCTTTCTTTGGAACTGGATCTGTGGTGGCTGTTGCTGCTCCCGGCATTTTTCGGGCTGGGCTGGCTGGCAGCACGGGTGGATATGCGCACCGTATTGAAACAGGCAAAGTCGGTCCCTACCGGCTTTTTCCGTGGTCTGGATGCCCTGGTGGATGACAAGACCGATATTGCAGCACAGTCTTTGGCCGAGGTGTCCCGGCAGCAAGGCTCTGCCCCCGAATTACAACTTACCCTGGGCAAGCTGTACCGCAAGCGTGGTGAAAACGACCGTGCCATCCGCTTGCACCAGCGCATGCTGGAGTCGTCTGATCTGCCCGCCGAACAGCGCGACATCGTGCGTAACGAACTGGCGCAGGATTTTCGCAAGGCCGGCCTTGTGGACCGGGCCGAAGAAATCTTGCTGAAACTGTTGAACGGCAATATGACCCTGGCGGCACGCCGTCAACTGCTGGATATCTACCAACAGGACAGGGACTGGTACAAGGCGATTGAAACCGCCAGGGAACTACGCAGCGATGCACATTCCTTCCAGCATGAAGTGGCGCAGTTTTATTGTGAGTTGGCACAGGGCGAGTTGTACCGCTCCAATTACCTTGCCGCCCGTGAACTGGTGGCCGAGGCCATGCAGGTCAATCGCAAATGTGTGCGCGCCAGTCTGATCCTGGGCGATATCGAGTTTGCCGAAGGCAAAATCGAAGCTGCGATTGCGGCATGGCAACATATTGAAAAACAGAATGCGGAATACTTGTCGATGGCGGCAGAGCGTCTGTTTGACGCTTATGAAAAGCTGGACAAGCCGCAGGAAGGCATAGCGCTGTTGCAGGGTTACCAGAAAACCTTCCCGCAACTGGAAATGACCGACTTGCTGTACCAGAAACTGTCGGCCTACGAAGGTGAAGAGCGCGCGCTGGAAGTGGCACGCCAGGCCGTGCATGCCCGCCCCAGCCTGATGGGTGTCTATCGCTTGATCGAAGCACAGATGGACGAGCTGTCACCAGAGGGGCGCATGGACGCTGAAGTGGCGCGTGCCCTGATTCAGAAGCATGCAGCGCGGCTGACCGTACACCGCTGCAAATGTTGCAATTTCCGCTCGCGGGCCTTCTTCTGGCATTGCCCCGCCTGCGGCGAGTGGGAAAGCTTCACGCCCAACCGCTCGGAAACCCATTGAGAAAATATTCAGGAGAAAGAATGAATCCGCTAATTGCCGCCGGTATGGATCTGGAACCGGCATCTCCTGTGGTAGTGGCGCTGGATTTTGCCGATGCGCCGTCGGCCCTTGAATTTGCAGCCCGTCTGGACCCGCAGCAATGCAGGCTCAAAGTAGGCAAGGAGCTGTTTACTGCTTCGGGCCGCAATCTGGTGGAAAGCCTGGCTGCCCGTGGTTTCCAGGTATTTCTTGATTTGAAATTCCACGACATTCCCAATACCGTGGCGCACGCTTGCAAAGTGGCGGCGGATGCCGGTGTCTGGATGGTGAATGTGCATGCCTCCGGCGGTCGCCGCATGATGGAAGCCGCCCGTGAAGGGCTGGCCCATTACAGCCAGCGTCCCCTGCTGATTGCAGTGACGGTGCTGACCAGCATGGAAGCAGCTGATCTGGTGGATATCGGCATCACCGCTTCGCCGCAGGAGCACGTATTGCGTCTGGCTACGCTGACCCGTGATTGTGGTCTGGATGGTGTGGTGTGCTCGGCACAGGAAGCGCCCATGCTCAAGTCGGCACTGGGGCAGGACTTCAAGCTGATCACCCCGGGCATCCGTCTGGCCGACAGCGCCGCTGATGACCAGCGCCGGGTGATGACGCCGGTAGCCGCCTTGCAGGCCGGGGCTGATTATCTGGTGATCGGCCGCCCGATCACCCGTGCGGATGCGCCGCTGGAAGTACTGCGCAAGATCAATGCCGATATCGCTAACTACCGGGCTACGCTGTCATGAAAATGACCGTTGTTGGCTCCGGCTATCTTGGCCTGGTTAACACTGCCTGGCTGGCTGGAATCGGTAATCCGCCGCAAGCGCCGGTGATTCTGGCTGGCTGCAATATGTATGACCCCGCCTGGCTGCGCGAGCTGGGCTTCGACTATCAGGCGATAGGACGCTGAAGAGCATGAATCTGTTGCAACAACTTGGACTGGATCGCAGCAAGCTGGCTGCTGACCTTGCTGGTGCCCGCGTATTGGTGGTGGGGGACGTGATGCTGGACCGTTACTGGTTTGGCGATGTGTCACGCATTTCACCGGAAGCGCCGGTGCCGGTGGCGCGTATCGGCCGCATGGAAGAGCGTGCCGGTGGCGCTGCCAATGTGGCGCGCAATATCGCCAGCCTGGGCGGCAAGGCTTCCATTTTGTCCGTGGTTGGCGATGACGAGGCGGCTACTGCACTGGAACGGCTGATGAAGGACGATGGCATAACCACGCTGTTCAAACGGGATGCGGCCATCTCCACCACCATCAAGCTACGGGTGGTGGCGCGCCAGCAGCAGTTGATCCGGCTGGATTTTGAAGATGCACCCAGCCATGAAATCCTGGCTGACAAGCTGGAACAATACCAATCGGTACTGGCCAGCCACGACGTGGTTATCCTGTCCGATTACGGCAAGGGTGGCCTCACCCATGTGGCGCGCATGATCGAACTGGCACGTGCTGCCGGCAAACCCGTGCTGATCGACCCCAAGGGCGATGACTATGCCAAGTATGCCGGTGCTACCTTGCTGACTCCCAATCGCAGCGAGTTCAAGGAAGTGGCAGGCAGCTGGCAGAACGAAGAGCAGCTGATTGCCAAGGCGCAGGCACTACGCAGCCAGCTGCAGCTGGATGCACTGCTGGTGACCCGCAGCGAAGAAGGCATGACTTTGTTCCGCGCTGATGGCGCCTTGCACCAGCCTACCTTCGCCCGCGAAGTATTCGATGTCTCCGGTGCCGGCGATACGGTCATCGGCACCCTGGGCCTGGCCATGGCCGCCGGTCTGCCCCTGCCGACCGCCATGAGCCTGGCCAATGCCGCTGCCGGCATCGTGGTGGGCAAGCTGGGTACCGCCGTTTGTACCCAGCAGGAGCTGTTTGCCAGCTGATTGGCACGACACCGCATCATGCAGCCGGATGACAGGAGTGATCCCTGCCGGCTGCAAACAGAAAAAGGATGAATCATGACTATCGTGGTGACCGGCGCAGCCGGCTTTATTGGTTCCAATATCGTCAAGGCGCTGAATGCGCGTGGCATTACCGACATCATTGCGGTAGACAATCTCACGTCGGGCGACAAGTTCCGCAACCTGGTGGACTGCGAAATCTCCCATTACCTGGACAAGCATGATTTCCTGAATCTGCTGCTGGAAGGCGAGTACGAGGGCGAGATCAGCGCCATCCTGCATCAGGGGGCCTGTTCCGACACCATGAATCACGACGGCAAGTACATGATGGAAAACAACTATCAGTACACGCTGGCCTTGTTCGATTACTGCCAGCACGAGGAAATCCAGTTCCTGTTTGCCTCCAGTGCGGCCACCTATGGCAAGGGCACCATCTTCAAGGAAGAGCGCCAGTACGAAGGCCCGCTCAATGTCTACGGCTATTCCAAGTTCCTGTTCGACCAGGTGCTGCGCCAGCGCATGAAAGAAGGCCTGTCGGCCCAGGCGGTGGGATTCCGCTATTTCAATGTCTACGGCCCGCAAGAGCAGCACAAGGGACGCATGGCCTCGGTAGCCTTCCACAACTTCAACCAGTACCGCGAACACGGCAAGGTCAAGCTGTTCGGCAGCAATGACGGCTGGGGCAATGGCATGCAAAGCCGGGACTTTGTTTCGGTGGAAGATGTGGTCAAGGTCAACCTGTATTTCCTGGACAATCCGGGCAAGAGCGGTATCTTCAACCTGGGTTCCGGTCGCGCCCAACCGTTCAATGACGTTGCGGTGTCCACCGTCAATGCCTGCCGTCGCCACGAAGGCAAGCCGGCACTGAGCCTGGACGAACTGGTAGCCCAGGGCATCATCGAGTACATCGACTTCCCGGAAGCACTGAAGGGCAAATACCAGAGCTTTACCCAGGCCGATATCGGCAAGCTGCGCGATGCCGGTTACAGCGCGCCCATGCTGACGGTAGAGCAGGGCGTTGATCGTTACGTAGACTGGCTGATCAGCCGCTAAGGCTTGTTCACCCTGCCAAAACCGCCATGCCATGCGCTGGCGGTTTTTTCATGCCCGCTGCGAGCAGGCTGGAAATGGTTATTTGATTAGAAATAACGATTCGACTGGAAGGTGGCTGCAGGCCGTATAATGGCGCTCTCGCAAGGAGACCCACTGTGTACAAGTATCTGGAAGATTTCGTCGGTCACACTCCGCTGGTACGGCTCAAGCGCATGCCGGGTGACAGCAGCAATATCGTGTTGCTCAAGCTGGAAGGCAACAACCCGGCCGGATCGGTCAAGGACAGGCCAGCACTGTCGATGATCCGTCGGGCCGAGGCGCGCGGCGATATCAAACCGGGTGACACGCTGATCGAGCCGACCAGTGGCAACACCGGTATTGCACTTGCCATGGCCGCGGCGATGATGGGCTACAAGATGATCCTGCTGATGCCCGAGGGTTCCAGTGCCGAGCGGGTGCAAACCATGCGTGCCTATGGTGCCGAAGTCATCCTGACGTCCAAGGAAGCCTCCATGCCCGGTGCCATTGACGAGGCGCACCGCATGCAGCGTGCCGGGCTGGGCGTCATCCTCGACCAGTTTGCCAATCCGGATAACCCGCTGGCACATTACGAGAGCACCGGTCCGGAAATCTGGGCCGATACCCAGGGGCAGGTCACGCACTTTGTCTCCAGCATGGGCACCACCGGCACCATCATGGGTAACAGCCGCTTTCTCAAGGAAAAGAATCCGGCCATCCAGATTATCGGCGTGCAGCCGGAAACCGGCAGCCAGATTCCCGGCATCCGCAAATGGGAAGATGAATACCTGCCCAGGATCTGTGATTTCAGCCGTATCGATCAGCTGATTCATGTGTCGCAGCAAGAGGCAGAAGACACCGCGCGGCGACTGGCTCGCGAAGAAGGCATTCTGGCCGGCCCGTCCTCTGGCGGGGCGCTGGCAGTAGCGTTGCGGCTGAACCAGCAACTGGAAAATGCAGTCATCGTTTCCATCGTCTGCGATCGGGGCGACCGCTACCTGTCGACCGGCCTGTTTCCGCTGTAAGGCGAACATCTCCACAAGAAAAGCCGTTTCCATCGGGAAACGGCTTTTTTTCTGCGTGGTGGTTTAGCGATGAATATCGTGGGTCACGCAGGGGTTGGCGGCATCCGGCATATCCAGCCAGCCAGGGCGCTGCAAGCTGTTGCGGATGTCCTGATAGCCGCTGTGCCAGTGCTGGCGCATGGTTTGCATGCCAAACTGATAGTCCTTGTAGTGATCGTCGTAAACCTTGTCCTGATAGATCAGATGGATGATATTCAGCCGCTGGCTACCGGCGGCACGCCGCGCAGCCTGGAATATTTCTTTGTCGTGATGCTCGGCCGGAACCAGCTTCATCAGCTCGGACAGCATTTCGCGAACGTGCAGTTCATGGCGCAGCACATCGGTCGTCATCCGGGTGCGACTGGAGTACTGAATGTCTTTCTGCCGCATGGCCACCTCCTTCATGTTGTGGGGCAGATCGCCACGTGCGCTCCACAGGTCCACCTGGAATGCCAGGATATTGCTGTGCTCGTCTGCATCAAACAGCTGCCCCAGCGGAGTATTGGATACCACGCCGCCATCCCAGTAGAACTCGCCGTCGATTTCCACCGCGGGAAATCCTGGTGGCAATGCGCCCGAGGCCATGAAGTGTTCTGCGCGCAGCGTGTGCCGCGTATTGTCGAAGCACACAAAGTTGCCGGAACGTACATTGACCGCGCCCACTGACACCCGCATCTGTCGGCTGTCATTCAGCCGATCAAAATCCACCAGTTGTTCCAGCGTCTGCTTGAGCGGTCTGGTGTCGTAAAAGCTGACCTCTGCCGGGCTGCAATTCGGGTGAAAACGCCAGGGCAGGCGCGGACGATAAAACCCGTTCTGACCTTCCAGCAGCGAGCGCCAGGCTTCCCAGCCGGCCAGCATGTGTTGCATCGGGTCTGGCCATTGGCTGGTATCCAGATGACTCAGTGGCGAGGAGGGCAGCAATGGTGGCTGGCAGATGGTTTCCCAGAAGCGCCGGAGCTGATCTACCCGTTTGTCTGGCGGATTGCCGGCAATGATGGCGGCGTTAAGTGCGCCAATGGAAATGCCCGCAACCCAGTTGGGATGCAGGTCGGCCTCTGCCAGGCCCTGGTAAACCCCGGGCTGATAAGAACCAAGAGCGCCGCCCCCTTGCAGCAGCAAGGCCACTACTTGGTATTGATGACCTCGGGGCAGGCTGTGACTGCGATAAAGCGGAAGATGTGCTTGGCGGGAAACACCCATGCCATGACTCCTGTATCGATTTGCGTACGGTTCCGGGGCGGTGGTGCTGCAATGCAAGACCAGCCTGCACCGGATGGTGCAGGCTGGCGATGTGGCCCAGCGCTTGTTGCTGCTGGGGCCGGACTTACTGCATGTACCAGCCGTGGCTCACCACAAAGGACTGGCCGGTCAGTGCTGCGCTGGGGAAGGCCGCCAGGTACAGCGCGGTTTGCGCGATATCGTCTACCGTGGTGAACACCCCATCGACAGTGTCACCCAGCATCACGTGCTTGATGACTTCCTCTTCGGAGATGCCCAAGGTCCTGGCTTGTTCCGGAATCTGCTTTTCCACCAGTGGAGTACGGACAAAGCCGGGGCAGATGACGTGCGAGCGCACATTGTATTCCGCCCCTTCCTTGGCCAGCACCTTGCTCAGGCCCAGCAGCGCATGTTTGGCGGCGACATAGGCCGACTTGAGCTTGGAGCCTTCGTGCGAGTGCACCGAGCCCATGTAAATGACAGTGCCGCCGCGCTTGTCCTTGTACATGTGGGAGAGGGCGGCCTTGGTGGTGAGGAAGGCACCGTCCACATGAATGGCTTGCAGGCGTTTCCAGTCGGCAAAGCTGAAGTCCACCAGCGGGCTGATGATCTGGATGCCGGCGTTGGAAATGAGAATGTCCAGCTGGCCAAAGGCATCCACTACCGCCTGGGTGCCTGCATTGACGGCTTCTTCATTGGTGACATCCATCGCCACGCCTATGGCCTTGCCGCCTGCGGCTTCAATTTCCTTTGCCGTGGCCTGTGCCGCTGCCAGATTGATGTCGGCAATGGCAACTGCAGCCCCTTCACGGGCGAAGGTTTCGGCGATGGCACGGCCAATACCGCTGGCGGCACCGGTAATCAGGGCAACTTTTCCTTGCAGCTTCATGAGACTTCTCCTGTTTCAGGCCAGATAATCAAATTCGACTTTACCAAGACCCAGTGTCAGGTCGGCAACATAATGCTTGGCACCCAGTATCTCCAGTACCGGCAAATCATGCACCGGGGCCAGGGCATGGGGGAAGAGTGACAGTGCGGCAGGGCCAGTCCAGGCACCGTGCACTTGCACATCCAGCATGGGGAAGCTGACCAGCTCGCAAATGCGCGCGGTGCCGTCAACATGCGGGATGATTTTCAGCAAATAGTTGGGTGTGGTGCGCAGGCTTTCGGCAATGGCATCACGGTCCAGTTCCCGGTGCTTGTAACCCATGCTGCCGGTGGCGATACGCACCGGGCCGTAATCCAGCTCACCCACCAGGGTGTCGGTATGCACTTTCAGGCGAGGATTGGCCATTTTCTTGGGAAAGCCCCACAGCTCACGTCCACCGGCCGTAGGTGGGTGATCATTCAGATACATGGCATGGGTGTAGTTGCCGCGCTGGCCCTGGTACAGGACCGGAATCACCTGCCCGCTTTCGGTGTAGTCACCAAAGCCGGTGGAATCCGGCATGCGGATGAACTCGAAATTGACCACTGGTTCGGCCATTTGCAGCGGGGCCGGAATCACTGCACGCAGCTTGTCCGGGTCGGTGCGGTAACTGATGATGAAGAATTCCCGCTGGTAAAAGCGATAAGGGCCAGGAGGGAAGGCCGGGCTGCTGATGGGCATGGCAAACGCCTGCTGGCGAATCTGTTCGATTTCCATTGAGGTCCCCATAGTGGTGGTGGGCGGATGAGGGCATGGTTCGCAGCTGAACCGTTGGCAAGAATGGGGTGGATGCGCAGTGTCTGCCAGATGACAGAGCTGATAGAAAGACTGGATTTTTCAGAGGAACGAGTACTGGCAGGTGTTGGCCATGCGCATGAGCGGATTGCTGTGGAATCGGGTTATCATGCTGGCTTCACTGTCAGATGGCCGGCACGCCGCATGGTCATCCCGCGTGGGCTGCTGCCTGCGCCATAACGCCAAGAACACAAGCACACACTATGTCTCAGCACACCTTTTCTCCCGATGGAACGGCGCTGACCAGCCCCAAGGCCTGGTATCAGGCAGCCAGTGAGAAGCCCGGTTTCATTCACGATGCCGCCCAGGCTGCCGCGATCGAACAGCTGGATGCATTGTGGCATCAACTGTTGGAATTCAAGGATAAGCGCAACCGCTTTCTCGGACGCAGCCTGCGTAGCCCGGATGTGCCGCGCGGCCTGTATTTCTGGGGTGGTGTGGGGCGCGGCAAGAGCTTTTTGATGGATGCCTTCTATGCCTGCGTGCCTTACCGTCGCAAGCGTCGTATCCATTTTCACAATTTCATGGCCGAGGTGCATCGCGAGCTGCGCGAGCTGGCCGGTAGCAAAGACCCTTTGCTGGCCTATGCCGACAAGATTGCCCGTGAGACCCGTCTGCTGTGTTTTGACGAATTCCATGTCAGCGACATTGCCGATGCGATGATGCTGGGCCGCCTGCTCAGTGCCTTGTTCGAGCGTGGCGTGGTGCTGGTCACCACCTCCAACTATCCGCCGGACGGCTTGTATCCCAATGGCCTGCAACGGCAGAACTTCCTGCCAACCATCGAGCTGATCAAGCGCGAGCTGGATGTACTGAACGTGGATGGTGGCAATGATTACCGCCTGCGCGAGCTGACACGTGAACCCTTGTTCATGGTGCCGGACGACGCGGCTGCCGAGGCGCGCATGGAAGGCATGTTCACCCGCCTGAGCAGTGAAGCATTGATTGCCAAACAGGAAATCGAAGTGCTGGGGCGGCAGATTCCGGTGAAAAAACTGGCACCGGGCATTATCTGGTTCGACTTTCTGGCCATTTGCGACGGTCCGCGTGCGCAGACCGACTATCTGGAAATCGCCACCGAATTCCATACCGTGTTCATCAGCGGCATTCCCAAACTGGCGGCCAAGGATGCCTCCATTGCCCGCCGCTTTACCTGGCTGGTGGATGTGTTCTACGACAACCGGGTGAAGCTGATTGCCTCGGCTGCGGTGCCAATCGACGATATTTACACCGACGGCGTGCAGGCCAGCGAGTTTTTCCGCACGGCCAGCCGGCTGACCGAGATGCAGTCCAAGAGTTATCTGGAACTGCCGCACCAGAGTGCCGGCCAGACGCACGACCAGCCGCCGCCGGGCGTGGTGATCTGACGCTTGTTCCGGTGTGCAAGGGCCAGACTTTGTCTGGCCGTTTTGCTGTCAGGCTTCCGGAATGTCGTCGATCAGGGCAATCAGGTCGGTGACACCGACGTCCTCGCCCAGCTGGGACAGCAAGGTGGTGGCCTGGCCACGGTGATGGGTCTGGTGGTTGAAGAAGTGCAGCAGCAGGGCATTAAAATTCTTGCGCTGTGCGATGCCGCGGGTGTTGTGATAGGCCAGCGGCTGATCAAGATCGCTGTCCTCAAGCTCGCTGCATAGCCGGATGATGACTTCGTCCAGCAGCTGTCGTCGCGCCGCCAGTGCTGGCAACTGGTCAAACAGCAGGCCGTTCAGGGAGGTGGGGGCCGCAATAGCCTGCAGAGGCAGCAAGGCGGCAAAACTGGCCGGATGCTGGCCAAAGCGTTGCAGCCACAGGGTATCGGCCACCACGATGTGATTGAGCGTGCCGAACAGCGAACCAAAAAACGCGCCGTTGTCCTGCTGCAAGGCGGCCACCGGCAAACGGGTGGCTGCCTGGTAAAGCCTGTCATTCATCCACTGGTTGTAGCGGGCTTGCAGCGCAAGCTGTTCGAGTCGGTTCATGGTCCCCTCCTGAAAACAGCACGATAACGCAGCATTTGCCGGAATGACAGGCAAAACAAAAGCGGCCATCAGGCCGCTTTTTGCACAGCATTCAAACAGGCGATCAGGCGCGCTTTTTGAATTCGCCGGTGCGGGTGTCGATTTCGATCTTTTCGCCAGTGTTGACGAAGGCCGGAACCTGAACTTCGAAGGTGGTGCCTACCAGCTTGGCCGGCTTCAGAACCTTGCCCGAAGTGTCGCCACGTACGGCCGGTTCGGTGTATTCCACTTCGCGGATTACGGTGGTCGGCAGTTCCACGGAGATGGCCTTGCCATCGTAGAAGGTTACCTGGCAAACATCTTCCATGCCGTCAACGATGTAGTTGATGGTGTCGCCCAGGTTGTCGGCTTCTACTTCGTACTGGTTGAATTCGCTGTCCATGAATACATACATCGGGTCAGCAAAGTAGGAGTAGGTGCAATCCTTGCGGTCCAGAACCACGACGTCGAACTTGTCGTCAGCGCGGTAAACGGCTTCAGAGCCGGCACCGGTCAGCAGGTTCTTCATCTTCATCTTCACGACGGAAGCGTTACGGCCGGATTTGCTGAATTCGGCTTTTTGCACGACCATCGGGTCGTTGCCTACCATGAATACGTTGCCAGCGCGGAGTTCTTGTGCGGTTTTCATTACGTGTAAAGTCCCAAACTCTTGATTGAACTCGGAAAACGGTTTCCGAAAAACGGGCTATTTTAGCCGGTTTTGTATGAATTGCACCAGCCGCATCCCCAAGTCACCGTGTTGCAGCAGTTTGTCGGGCCAGTGGCGGCTGTGCCGGTGCCATTGCGGCAGCTGTTTTTCCAGTTGTTGCCAGGCGGCCACCATGCCCTGGCCGTGGTTCCAGGCATGGCTGACGGCACGCAGGGCCGTGGCGGTCTCTGCATCCAGCGTAGCGCAATAGTGTGACAAAAAGGCATCAAGCTTCACCATGTGCGCAGCGTCGTCTTGCGGGTAGATGTGCCAGATGAAAGGCCGTCCGGCCCATTGCGCCCGCACGAAGCTGTCTTCGCCGCGCACGAAGTTGACATCACAAGACCACAAGCTCAGGTCGTAACTGTCCTGATCGGTCATCGGCAGTACATGCACGGTGAGTGAACCTCGGCTGACATGCTGGCCCGCCTTTAACGGCTGGCCCATCACGGCTTCCACGTCAGCCAGCACCTTGCCTTCCGGCACCATGCAGTGCACCGGCAGCGTGCTGTGCGTCCAGTAGTCCAGCAATTCGCGGGCCGCCGGGTTTTCGTAGGCAAACAGGCTGACGCGCCATTCTTCCGGCTGTTTTTCCGGGATATCGAACATCTGCCAGAAGGCGCGCTGTGCCAGACTGTCCTGTTGCCACTGCTGGCGGGTTTCGATCAGACCGTCCTCGCACAGCAGGCCGCCGGTGCGATCGGTAAAGCCCGGAAAGAAGAAATGCTTGGTCAGCGGCAGACGCGGGTGGGGCGAGGCCATGCCATGGCAGCCTTCCACCCAGTCTTCGGCCGACAGGTATTCCAGATTGATCCAGACCGGTTTGACGTCAGCCCGTGCCATGGCTTGTTCCACGGCGTCGGGCAGCCGGCAGCCAAATGCTTCTATCACCACCTGTGCCGGTTGGTAGTCGCCAAATGCGTCATCCGCGCGCCACTGGCATATGCGGATGCCGTCCAGCTCCTGGCTGGAGAGGCCCGGCTCCAGCAGCGGGGCAATGCGGCCGAAGCTGGCCAGGTCGTCCACCCACAGCCGTACCTCGTAGCCAAAGTCGTGCGACAGTCGGCGTGCCAGCCGCCAGGCAACGCCGATGTCGCCGTAGTTGTCGATGACGGTACAGAAAATGTCCCAGCGGAGGGTGGAGGAGTCGGGCATGGTGCAGGCATCCGGGAAAAAGCTGGCGCAGCATAGCACGGCAAGGTGACAGTGTGAGGAAGATGCCGGGCTCTCTGCGGTACATGCTTGCTAACAACATGTAACTAACACTGTTTGATAAAACAGTTAAAATGAAAGTTGCTGTCAAAAAGAAGAATGTCATGAGCGCAACTGATCAGAGTACTGGAAAATCCACTCCTTCTCGCCCGCCCCGACGCTGGCGGCGCTGGCTGGCCGGCATTGTCGCCGTGCTGCTGTTGCTGTGGGGGTTTCTGGCGGGTATTGCGCCGGGCATCGTCCAGAGTCAGGCGGCCAAATGGGCGGCAGGAATCGGCCGCAAACTGAGCCTGGGAGAGGTTTCGATCAATCCCTGGCGCATGGCAGTGGAAATCCGCCAGCTCAAGTTGGCCGAGGGCAAGGGCAGCCCCTTGTTTGCCGCAGACCGGGTCTATGTGAATCTGGACCCGACTGCCTTGCTGCTTGGGCGCTGGCAGTTGTCGGAATTCAGCGTCGATGTCCCGCAGGTATGGGTGCAGCGTGACGCCCAGGGGCAGTGGAACTGGGCGCGCTTCATCAGTGATGCCAGTGGCCCGGCCCAGCCCAAAAAAGACGATGGCTCACCGACCAAATTCCTGCTGCAGGCGCTGAACATCCGCAATGGCCAGCTCATGTTCCAAGACCAGCTGGCCGGTACTGACAGCTTCAAGGTGTCACCGCTGAATCTGGCGCTGACCGATCTTTCCACCTTGCCCGAAGCCGGTGGCTATCGCCTGCATGCCGCGTTGGGCGACGGCACCCAGCTGGACTGGAAAGGCAGCCTGCAATTGCAGCCCTTGCAATCCAGTGGCGAGGCCAGCATCCGCGGTTTTACCTTGGCCAGCATCTGGGAATACGTCAAACCGCATTTCAATATTGCTCGGCCGCAAGGCACGCTATCGGTACAGGCCAGCTATCAGTTCGACCTGAAAGGCAAGACGCCACAGTTGCAGATCAGCCCCTTCAGCGCCGAACTCAAGGGCTTGCAGATGCAGGCTCCGGGTACGCAGCATCGCTTTGTCCTGCGTTTATTGCAGCTCAAAGGGGGGCGTTTTGACCTGCAACATAGCCAGTTGAGCCTGCAACAGATCGCGCTGGATGGTGGCAGCCTGGAAGCACAGCGCATGGCGGATGGCAGCCTGGACTGGCTGGCAGCCCTGCCGGCCAGCCCGGCTGCGGGTTCCACATCCACCGCAAGCAGCAAAGCAGCCCCTTCGCCGTGGCAGGTGAAGGTGGAAGACATCAAGCTGGCCAACTGGCAATACCGCTTTGGCGATGCCGGTTTTGCCACCCCGCTTCAAATGGCAGCCCGCCTGCCGCTATTGCACGCCCGCTTTGAACTCGACCCTAAACGCGGTTTTGCGGTGGACAAGCTGGCGGGTGAACTGGCCGACATCACACTGGGCAATGCCGCGCAGCCCGCCCAGATTGCCCTGGCCAGGCTGGTGTTGCAGCCTTCGCGCATTGTGCAGCAGGGGCAGTTGATTGAACCGGGCAGCGTGGATCTGCAGGGCCTGCGTGTGGCGGTGGAGCGCAACAAACAGGGGCAGCTGAACCTGGCGAAGCTGTTTGCGCCGGGCAAGGGGAGCAAGGCCGCCAGGGAAGTCAAGACAGCAGGCAAGGCCGATGCGGACCAAAAACAGCCCGGCTGGCAGCTGCACTATCCCTTGCTGAATCTGAATGACGGCCAGATCAGCTGGACCGACCAGACCCTGGCGCGGCCGGTCAGTGCCACGCTGCGCGATGTCACGGCCAGGCTGGAGGCAAAAGAGGCGCAGCAATTGGCGCTGGACGTGGGTGGCAAGCTGGAATCCGGCCAGTTTACTGCCGCATTGCAGCTGGACCCGGCCACCTCCGCCATCAAGGGCCGGGTGAATGCCCAGTCGCTGCCGCTGGCTCCGTTTGCACCCTATGGCCTGACCGGTACACCCTTGCGCATGAACGGTGGTCAGCTTAATGCCGAGCTGAATGTCGAGTCTGCCAGTCAGGGCTGGAAAGTGGCGGGTACCGCCGGCATCAGCAAGCTGGCCATCATGGAAGCAGGCGAGAAACTGCCGCTGCTGGGCTGGAACAATCTCAAGGTCAATGGCATCAAGGCGCAAGGCAATGCCAGCCTGCCGCTGAGTGTGGCGGTGCAGGACATCCAGCTGGAAGCCTTGTCGGCCCGGCTGATTCTGGATGCCAAGCGCCAGCTCAACTGGCAGCGCATTTTTGCCGCCAAGTCTGCCGCTAATCCGCCATCGGCCACGCCAGTCACGCCAGCGAAGGCTGGTGCGATTCCGCCAGTGGATATTCGCAGCATCCACCTGAACCGCAGCAAGGTGCAGTTTGCCGACCAGAGCATGAACCCGAACTTTGCCACCCAGATGCACCATCTGCGCGGTTCGATTCAGGGCCTGTCCACCCGTCCGGGCCGTACTGGCACCATTACCCTGGATGGTGATGTCGATCAGTACGGTGATGTGCGCGTGCGTGGCGCGCTGGCCCGGATGGCGGTAACCGACAATACCGATGTCACGCTGTCTTTCCGCAATATTCCGCTCAACAACCTCAACCCTTATGCCACCACCTTTGCCGGCTGGCGCATCAATGACGGCCGCCTGACGGTGGATCTGCATTATCTGCTGGACCACCGCCAGATGAAGGGTCAGAACCGGGTGGTGATCAACACCATCCAGCTGGGCGACGAGGTGCCGGACTACAAGGGCACGCACCTGCCGCTGCGGCTGGCCGTGGCCTTGCTGGAGGATAGCGACGGCAAGATCGATCTGGACCTGCCGGTATCCGGCAGCCTGGATGACCCCCAGTTCAGCTATGGCCAGATTGTGTGGAAGGCGCTGGTGAATGTGGTGACCAAGGTGGTTACCGCCCCGTTCCGCGCGCTGGGTGCACTGCTGGGGGGCGATGGCTTTGACAATGTGTTCTTCATTCCGGGCGAAGCCAATGTCGCCCCGCCGGAGCGGGAAAAACTGGAGAAAGTAGCGGGCTTGATGAGCAAGCGTCCCAAGATGCAATTGCAGCTTGCCGGCAGCTATGATCCCGAGCTGGACAGCAAGGAACTGGCGCGGGCACGCGTGGACAGCGCCATCCTGCAAGCCGCCGGACGCAGCCTGTTGCCGGGTGAACCGCTGCCGGTGCCGGACATGGCCGACCCGGCCATGCTGGACGCCATCAAGACGGTCTACGCCCGCGAGCTGGGCCGCCTGAAGCTGATGTCGCGTACTTTGAATCCGGGTGGGCCATCCGGTACAGCATTGGCCAAACTGTTGCGTGGCGAACTGATGGCTGCGCAGAAAGTGGATGCCGCTGCCTTGCAGGCACTGGCACGTCAGCGGGCGGAAAATGCCCGCAAGGTAATGATGCACAATGACAACACTCTGGCCGATCGCATCACGCTTGGCGACCCGGCCAAAACCCGCGCCGAACGGGACGGTGTGCCGCTGGGGATCAAGTTGTCCAGCAAGTAGCGTATAAAACGGCTTGATGTCCATCAATAAACGGCGTAACTACATATGGTGTAGTACGCCGTTTTCTTTTGCCAGATGTTGTGAGTTTCTCGCAGCACCCACCATCGGCGCGCTATCGGCAAGCGGGTGTGCATTGCTTGGCGAACAGGCGTAAAGTCATGGATTGCCAAAGTGGCAAGGCTGCAGAAGTCAGGAAAATTCTCAAAAATTTCAGGAAATCGAGGGGCCGGAATGAAGCGTGAAAACAGTGCCGTCATGCTGGAGCAGGATATCTCGCGCGAGGTATTGCTGGAAAAGTATGCCAAGGGTGATGAACAGAGCGTCAGCGAGGTCAGACTGCGGGTAGCCCGTGCCCTGGCGGCGCTGGAGCAGGACCCGGCCCGCTTCGAGCCGCTGTTTTTCCAGGCACTGGACAATGGCTTCATTCCCGGTGGCCGCATCAATTCGGCTGCCGGTACCGAGCTGCGCGCCACGCTGATCAACTGCTTTGTGCAGCCGGTGGGCGATTCGGTCTCCGAACCTTCCAATGGCAAGGCCGGTATCTACGAAGCCTTGCTGCAGGCCGCCGAAACCATGCGCCGTGGCGGTGGTGTGGGCTACAACTTCTCGCGCATCCGTCCCAAGGGTGCACGGGTAAAAGGCACCAATAGCCGCGCTTCCGGGCCGGTATCGTACATGCGGGTGTTTGACCGCAGCTGCGAGACGGTGGAATCCGCCGGTGCCCGTCGCGGTGCGCAAATGGGTGTGCTGGATGTCAGCCATCCGGACGTGGAAGACTTCATCCACGCCAAGGACAAGGGCGACCTGCGCAACTTCAATATTTCGGTTGGTGTATCCGACGATTTCATGCGCGCGGTGGAAGCCGACGCCGAGTGGGAACTGACGCACAGCGTGGAACCGGCCACCGACGCCTTCCCCGGCCACTACCAGCGTGCCGACGGCCTGTGGGTGTACCGCAAGGTGTCTGCCCGTGCGCTGTGGCAGCAGATCATGGAATCCACCTATGACCACGCCGAGCCGGGCGTGCTGTTCATGTCCAAGATCAACCAGGACAACAACCTGTCCTATTGCGAGGTGATTGAATCCACCAACCCCTGCGGCGAACAACCGCTGCCGGATTACGGCTGCTGCGACCTGGGTTCGGTCAATCTCACCAAATACGTGCGTCAACCGTTTGGAGCCAAGCCCAGCTTTGATTTCAAGGCCTTCGAGAACGTGGTGCGCATGTCCATCCGCATGCTGGACAATGTGCTGGACCTGACCGTATGGCCGTTGAAAGAGCAGGAGCGCGAAGCGCAGTCCAAACGCCGCGTCGGTCTGGGTTTTACCGGCCTGGGCGATGCGCTGATCATGCTGAAGATTCGTTACGACAGCGAAGAAGGCCGACGTTTTGCCGCGCGCATTTCCGAATCCATGCGCGATGCAGCCTATGATGCCTCGGTGGACCTGGCTATCGAGAAGGGCGCTTTCCCGCTGTTTGATGCCGACAAATATCTGGCCGAACCGCATTGCGCCAGCCGCCTGCCTGACAGCATCAAGGCCCGTATCCGCAAGCACGGCATCCGCAACTCGCACCTGCTGTCGATAGCTCCTACCGGCACCATTTCGCTGGCGTTTGCCGATAACGCCAGCAATGGCATCGAGCCGCCGTTCTCCTGGTTCTACACCCGCAAAAAGCGCATGGCCGATGGCACGACCCAGGAATACCTGGTGGAAGACCATGCCTATCGCGTCTACCGCATGCAGGGTGGCGACACCCAGGCGCTGCCGGACTACTTTGTCTCGGCTCTGGAAATGAGTGCGCTGGACCATATGCGCATGGTGGCTGCCGTGGCCCCGTATATCGACACCGCCATCTCCAAGACGGTGAACGTGCCGGCGGATTATCCGTTTGCCGATTTCGAAAGCCTGTATCTGGAAGCCTGGCGCAATGGCCTGAAGGGCATTACCACTTACCGTCCCAACAGCGTGCTCGGTTCGGTACTGTCGGTGGAACCGGCCAAGGAAAGCGCCAAGGAAGCCCCGCAGGACCTGTCCGCCAGCCAGGATGGCGACCCGGACCGCCGCATCACCCTGAACACTGCGCCCAGCCCGGCGCTGGCCAGCCTGAAATGGCCAAACCGGCCCAAGCTGAAAGAGGGCAACCCCTCCTGGACCTATATGGTGGAAGGCCCGGCCGGTGACTTTGCCGTGGTGGTGGGACATGTGGAAAATGGCCGCATTACGCCGTTTGAGTGCTGGGTGAATGCCACCGAAGAACAGCGTGGCCTGGGCGCGATTGCCAAGACCCTTTCGATGGACATGCGCTGCCGCGACCACGCCTGGCTGTCGGCCAAGCTGGAAGCCTTGTCGCATACCAATGGCGACAAGCGCTATGTGTTCGAGCTGGGCGAACGCACCGTCTATGCCACTTCCGCTGCCGCCGCACTGGGGCAGGTGGTACGTCATCGCGTGGAACAGCTGGGCGCACTGACTGCTGACCAGCACGAACCCACCCCGGTGATGGATGCGCTGTTTGCCCGCAAGGAACCGAAATCCGGCACCGATGGCACCATGAGCTGGTCGGTGGATGTGGCCAACCCGCAAACCGGTGACGATTTCGTGCTCTTCCTGAAAGAACTGGTATTGCCCAATGGCCAGCGCCGCCCGTACTCGGTGTGGCTGGCCGGTAATTACCCGCGTGAACTGGATGGCCTGTGCAAGATGCTGTCGCTGGACATGCGGGTGATCGATCCGGCCTGGATCGGCATGAAGCTGCGTAAGCTGTTGAGCTATGCCGAGCCACAAGGCGATTTCTTTGCCCGCATTCCGGGTCAGGAAAAATCGCAAAGCTGGCCGTCCACCGTGGCCTATATGGCGCAGCTGATGATTCATCGCTACGCCATGCTGGGTGTGCTGACCCAGGATGGGGTGCCGCTGGAAGAAATGGGGGTGATGGTGCCGGAGCAGAGCGATCTGTTCAGCCCGGAAACTGCCGCCCAGCCGGCACTCAAACCCTTGTCCGGCAAGCCCTGCCCGGAATGCGGCAATCATGCGCTGATCAAGAAGGATGGTTGTGAATTCTGCACCGCCTGCGGCCATGTTGGGGCTTGTGGTTAAGGTGTAGTGCTTGCGGGTGGGGCGGTCTGTAAGCTGACCTGCCTGCAGGCTTGAGCCTCAGCCATCGTCCTGATAGCGGTTTTCTGGCAGGCCGCAGTGGCCAGTGCGAATGGCCAGTACCGCACCATCTTGCGGGCCAGGCTGACTCAGGCCGAAGCGGGCGGAAGTAATCAGCAGGGTATCCAGTCTGCTACCACCATCGGCATTGCCGAAGGTACAACTGGTCGGGTTACGCGCCGGCAGCGGGATGATGCGGTCGGTTTTACCTGTTGGTGTGGTTCGCACGATGCAGCCTCCGCCAAAGCGGGCCGTCCACAGACAGCCATCCTCATCCATGGCCGAACCATCGGGAATGCCCGGCCCGCCTTGTTGCAACACCCGGCGCTGGCTGATGTCGCCGGATGCCGCGTCGTAGTCCCACACCCAGATGGCATTGCGCTGGCTGTCGCCAGCATAAAAGCAGCGCTGGTCGGGCGACCAGGCCATGGTATTGGGACAGCCGAATTCGGCTGCGCTCAAGGCGATGGCTTGCTCCCCGCTGGTGCGCCACAGGCGACCGGCAAAGCGGGAGGTGGCGCGTGGCTGGCCATTGTCGTCCAGATTGTTTTCCATGCTGGCCACCCAGAAGCGTCCGGCCGGATCACACTTGCCTTCATTCAGCCGCAGCAGCGGGTCGGTTTCCGGCCGGGTGAGCCAGTGCAACAGCCCTTGTGTGGGCGTCCACAGCGCGGTGCCGCTGGCGAAGGCCACCACCGCCATGTCGCCCTGCCGGTTCAGCGCCAGTGCGGCAGGCAGTTCGGCAGTGGGAAAGCTGTCGGTGCGGCCATCCGGCCAGCGGCGGCTGATGGCCTGTGCCGTCATGTCCACCGACCACAAGCAGCCGTGTACCGCATCCCAGAACGGGCTTTCGCCTACGTGGTCGCGTTGTCTGCCCCAGATGGCTATTTTCATGATTCTGATTCGGAAAAATAGTGCGGAAACAGGGCTTGCGCCTGCTCCAGAAAAGAGAATATCCGCCGCAGATGCAACTGCAGGCAGGCTTCCGCTTCCATGCCATCGCTGCCGGCAATGCTGTCGCGTATGGCCTGGTGCTGGGCAATCACCATGGCCAGATCCTCCACCGAGGCCACCGTCAATTGCCGGAAACGGTCCATATGCACCTTGACGCGGGCAATCTCCTCGATCACCGGTCCGCAGCCGGCAAACAGGGCGATATGGCGGTGAAAATCCTCGTCCGACTGATAAAAGCGTTCCAGATCGCCCACTTGCAGATAAGTACGTTGCAGAGTGATTTCCTTGTCCAGCTGCATCAGCAGGAGCTGGCGATCCGCAATGGCCATGACTTTGCGCAACATGGCGGTTTCCAATGCTTCGCGCATGAATTGCGACTTTTCCAGATCGCTGCGGCGCAGCGTTAGTACACGGCTGCCCCGCTGCGGCATGACTTCCAGCAGACCCTGTTCCGCCAGCCTGGCCATCGCCTCGCGCACCGGGGTACGGCTGACGCCCAGGGTGGCGGAAAGCGAGGCTTCGGAAATCAGCTGACCCGGTTCCAGTTCAAAGCGACAAATCCGCTCCAGCAGCAACTGGTATAGCTGGCGCGCCAGCGGCTGGCGCGGATCCGGCACAAAGGGTTTGGGCGTAGCCAAGGCTGCAGGCTTGCTCATTACACTCGCAGACCTTGCATGAACTGACGGCGCAGCAGCACAAACAGCAATAAGGTGGGTAGCGAGGCCAGCACGGCGGCGGTCAGCATGATATTGGGCCCGCTTTGCGCATAACTGCCCTGGAATACCAGCAAGGCATTCATGATGGAACGGGTGTCCGGGCTATTGCCCAGCACCGAGGAAAACAGCATGTCGTTCCAGATCCAGGTGAATTGCAGCAGGAACACCGCCGACATCGGGCCGCGCAGATTGGGCAGGATGATGCGCCAGAACAGCGTGAATTCCGACGCGCCATCCAGCCGTGCCGCCTGGTCGATTTCCAGGCTGAGGTTCTGCATGTAATTGCGTAATACCAGCACCGGGAAAGGAATGCAGATGGCGGTATACAGCAGGCACATGCCCAGATGCGTATCCAGCAGCTCAGCCCACTGGAAGCCGAAGAACAGTGGAATCAGGTACATCTGGAAGGGAAACACCGTGCCGGCAAACAGCAGCAGGAACCACAGATTGCGATGCCTGAATTGCATGCGTGCCAGTGGATAAGCGGCCATGGCGGCCAGCAGCACCGCCAGCGAGGCACCCACCGCGGCATACAAGCTGGAGTTGAGCATGGCCTGCGCCATATCGCCCTGTTCCCAGGCCATGCGGATATTCTCCAGCAAGGGGGACACACTCTCGGGCAGGGACAGTGGAGGCGAGGCGGCATACTCGGCGGTGGATTTGAAGATGGCCAGCAAGACATAGCTGAAGGGCAGCAGCCACAGCAAGGCGATGGCTAATCCGCACAGGGCCTTGCCCCAGCGTGGCGGAGATGCCGGCGGCGGCAGGGCCAGCCATTTGGCTTGTTGCGATGTCAGGTTTTGCATCAGCGGACCATCCTGTCTACACGGGCTTGCAATAAGGTCTGGAGCCAGGTGACGGCCAGCACCACGCTACCAATCACCACGGCGGTGGCGGCAGCAAAGGCCCAGCTGTTTTTCTGGAAGGCTTCGAAGTACATGAACACCGCCAGCGACAGGGTGCGCTGCTGCGGATAGTTCGCTCCCATCACCCACAGCAGATCAAACACGGTAAAGCCGGCCAGTACTGACAGAATCACCACCATCAGCAAGGTGGGGGCGAGCAAGGGCAGGGTGATGTGGCGGAACACCTGCCAGGGCAGGGCACCATCCATGCGGGCAGCATCCAGCGGGTCGCGCGGTAGCGCAGCCAGCCCCAGCAACAGCAAGACCATCACCAACCCGCAGCTTTGCCAGACAAAGGTCAGGATGATGGCTGGCGTGACCAGCTGTTCTTCAAACAGCCAGCCGGTTTCCACCGGCATGCTGGTGAACTGTCCCAGCATCTGGTTGAGCATGCCTTGTGGTGCGTACACGTAGTACCACATCACACCCACCGCCGTCGGGGCCAGAATGCGCGGCAGAAAAATAATGGATTTGAACCATTCCTGGCCAGGCATCTGGCGGAACAGCAGCGCCAGTCCCAATCCTGCCGTGAGGGGAAACAGTACCGAGGCCAGCACCCACAGCGCGGTATTGCCCAACGCATCGTCAAAGTAGGGGCTGGACCACAACTGGTGATAGTTTTCCCAGCCGGCGAACTCGTCCCGGCCCTCAAACAATTGCCATTGGGTAAAGCTGAGCCAGATGTTGTACAGCACCGGCAGTAACAGCAGGGCTGTCACCAACAGCAGGGCAGGTGCCATGAAGCGCAGTGCCAGGCGGAACTGACGCCCTTGTCGGGCGCGTTCGCGTGCCTTGATTTGTGCCAGTCCGATGCGGGCCAGCAGTTGTTGATCGTGCTGCAAGAGCGGGTTCATGCCGGTCTCCGTTCAAGTGCGGGTGGCTGGCCGGTGGCCAGGCGATGGATCAGGACTTCTTGCGCTTGCTCCAATAAGCCGCATTCAGGCTTTGCATGCGCTGCATGACGTTCTGGGCGGTGTTCATGTCCGGTTTGAGCATGAAACGGTTGAATTCCGCCACCATCTCTCCTTGCAATGCGGTGGGCACGCCTTCCCACCAGCGCAGAAACATGGCATGCCGCGTTTGGGCCAGTTGGGCATTCACCTGGCTGACAATGGCATTGGGGGCGGCAATCTTGTTGTTGCCGATATAGTTGCCCGATGCCTTGCCCCAGGTTTGCGCACCCTGGTTGGAAACCCAGAAGCGCAGCGTCTTCATTACATCGGGATTGGCTGCTCCCTTGCGGGAAACCACAATCGGTGCGCCTTCCACAATAATGGCCGGCTGCTGCACACCAGGCGCATTGGGCAGGATGAATACGCCCAGCTCCTGAAGTGGGAAGCCCGCCTTGCCCAGCAGGCCGACTGCCCAATCGCCGAACAAATACATCACCCCCTTGCCCCGGACAAAGTCGTTGATTTCTTCATTGGAACGCGGGTCGGAAAACCAGCCTTTGGCATACATGTCGGCCCATATGCTGAATACCTTGCGCACCGCCGGGCTGTCATAGGCCACGCTGCCATTGTTCAGGCCGACATAGGCCTTGGGGTCGGTGCGCAGCAGCAGTTCCTGAAACCAGATGAAGCCGCGCCAGCCATCCTGGGTGGTGGCCAGAAACGGCGTTTGGCCGGCAGCTTTGATACGAGCAGCAACGGTTTGCAGCTCGGCCCAGTTGCTGGGCGGTTTCAAGCCCAGACGGGCAAATACGCGCTTGTCGTACAACACCACCCAGCGCGACAGCTGCAAAGGAACGGCATAGGGCTGACCACCCACGCTGAACAGCTCCTTGACGCCAGGCTGAAAGCGGCCATCGGCTTCCATCTCTTTCCACAGTGCGTCCAGTGGTGCCAGCTGACCGGTGGCTGCCAGCGTATTCAGCGATGCGCCGGTCCACCAGGTAAACAGCTCCGGTGTGCGGCCAGAGGCGACCGAGGCCTGAATGAAGGTCTTGTATTGCTCCGCACTGGCATAAGGTGAAATTTTCAGGCTGATGCCATCGGTGCGCGCGGCATTGGCCACGGCCTGCAATGGTCCACTCCAGAAGCCCTTGTCATTGAACAGTTGTACTTCTTTGGCCGAGACAGCAGTGCTGAACAGGCAGCCAGCTAGCAGAGCAAAACGGAGCAGGGCTGGGCGTGTCATGGTGTATTGGTCTCCTGAGGCTGCTGATCAGCACGTAGCGATATGCCGCTATCGGCATCGAACAGGTGCAGGTTTTCAGTACGGACGGTAAAGCGCAGGGTCTGGCCATCGGCAACCGGACGTGGGGGCAGTTGGCGGGCAATCAGCGGCCCGCTGGCAGATTCGGCAAACAGCAGGGTTTCATTGCCCAGCATTTCCGACAGCGTGATGGTGGCGGCAAAGGTTTCTGCCGCTGGTGGTGTTTCATCCGGCCAATGTGGCAGGATGTCTTCCGGGCGCAAGCCGGCGCAGACACGCTGTCCATGCGTCAATGCCGTGCCAAAGCGTGTCCGGTCCAGTGGTATGCGCAGCGCGGGCGAGGCAAAGAAGAAGTGTTCCCCCTCCTGCTGCAGTGTGCCGTGGAAGAAGTTCATTTGCGGTGTACCGATGAAGCTGGCAACAAAGTGATTGGCCGGATTCCGGAATACATCCAGCGGGCTGCCTTGCTGCACGATGGCTCCGTCTTTCATCACCACCATGATGTCGGCCAGGGTCATGGCTTCTACCTGATCGTGGGTCACATAAACGGTGGTGACCTTGAGCCGGTGTTGCAGACGCTTGATTTCCACCCGCATCTGGTTGCGCAGCTTGGCATCCAGATTGGATAGCGGTTCATCAAACAGAAACACCTTGGGCTCGCGTACGATGGCCCGTCCCATGGCCACCCGCTGGCGCTGGCCACCGGATAGTTCGGCCGGCTTGCGGTTCAGGTAAGGTGCCAGCTCCAGTGTTTTTACCGCAGCATCAATCCGGTCTTGCCGCTCGGCGGCAGAGATGCCCGCCAGCTTCAGCGAAAAGGCCAGGTTTTCCTGCACCGTCATGTGCGGATAAAGCGCATAGGACTGGAACACCATGGCCACGCTACGTTCCTGGGGCGGCAGCTCATTAGCCAGTTTGCCGTCAATCAGCAACTGGCCATGGCTGATGCTTTCCAGTCCGGCAATCATGCGAAGGGTGGTGGACTTGCCGCAACCGGAAGGGCCGACCAGCACCACGAAGGCTCCATCGGGTATATCGAGATTGATGCCGCGCACCACCACCTGCTGTTCGTATACCTTGACCAGGTCGCGCAGGCAGACTTCAGCCATGGTGCACCCCCACCTGCTTTTGGTGCGGGTCGGCCCAGCGCCGCTCCGGCAAAATGCCATACCAGCCGGGTCGGCCGGGGTCGCGGTCATAGGCATAGCCACCCACGCTGCGGTAGTGCTCGGCATACTGCGCCAGCTTGTCACGGCACACTTCGACCCCCAGACCCGGCCCGGACGGCAAGGTAATGGCTCCGTTCTGATAGCTGAATTTGCCGCCCACCAGAATATCGTCGCTCAGGTGATGGTAATGGGCATCGGCCGCAAAATTGAGATTGGGCAAGGCAGCGCCCAGATGCAGCATGGAAGCCAGCTGGATGCCCAGTTCGCCGGAAGAGTGAATGGCGGCGGAGTGCTGGAAGGTTTCCAGCACGGTGCCTGCCTTGTACGCCTGCCGCAGCCCGCCCCAGAAGGTGGTATCCAGCAGGATGACATCCACCAGGCTGTGGCGCATGCATTGCGCCAGCTGTTCAAAATTGACCACCACCATATTGGTGGCGGTGGGAATGGGCTGGCGTTCGCGCACACGGCGCATGCCTTCCAGCCCCCAGGTAGGGTCTTCCAGATAATCATTCGGCAGATGGGCGATGGCGCGACCGACACGCAGGCTTTCTTCCACCGACCAGGTAGCGTTCGGGTCCAGTCGCAGCCGGTCGCCAGGCAGGGCGGCGGCCAGCGCTTCCATGACGGCGATATCGTGGTCGGGGGCAAAGTGTCCGCCCTTGAGCTTGTGAACCCGGAAGCCATGGCGCTGCTTCAGTTCCAGTGCATGGCGAACCATGTCCTCGGGCATGGTTTCACCACCGTGGCCATCATGTTCGTAGCGGTAGAACAGGTAAGCGGCAAAATCCACCTGCTCGCGCAGCGCACCGCCAAGGAAATCACAGGCACGCATGCCAAGTTGCTTTCCAGCCAGATCCATACAGGCCATTTCGATGGCGGCATGCAATTGCAAACGGTTGTTGTACAGGCTGGCCGTGGGATTCATGATTTTCCAGCGCAGTTGTTCAAACTGCAGCGGATCATGACCCTTCAGGTAGGGCAGCAAGGCCTTGACGGCCGCTTCGGCACTTTCGCCGCCACCGCCCAGTTCGCCCCAGCCGGATAAACCGTTATCGTCGACCACCTCCACCACGGTGCGGACAAAGCGCTGCCAGTGCACGCCGGCGGAATGTCTGAGCGGAGCTTCCAGAGGAACGGCAACCGTGGTTGCCTTGATATCTACAATGGCCATATTTCAGTCCTGTAAGGGTGAGCCGCCAATACGGGCAAGCAGACCACCATCAATGCGGATGACTTCTCCGGTAATGAAGGCGGCACGCTCAGACAGCAAAAAGGCCACCAGCTCGGCAACTTCGCTGGCATGGCCTGCGCGGCCCAGGGGGTGCATGCTGTCGATTTCTGTACGCAGAGCGGCAGGGGACGGGGAGCTGGCGATGGCATCGCGCAACATGGGGGTGTCGATGGAACCTGGGGCGATGGCATTGGAGCGCACGCCCTGGCTGGCAAAATCCACGGCAATGGATTTGCTCAGGCCGATCAGCCCATGCTTGGATGCCGTATAGGCAGCCACATTGCGCTGAGAGGCCAGGCCTTGCACCGATGCCATGAACACCAGGGCACCACGGCTGGCGATCAGCTGGGGCAACAAGGCCTGGGCCAGCAGGAAGGCTGCGCCCAGATTGGTCGCCATGACTTCATCCCAGCATTGCTGCGAGGTGTCCAGCGCCGAGCCATAACGTTGGATACCCGCGTTATGGGATAAGCCATGGGCACCGCCCAGTTCTTGCGCCGCTGCTGCCGCGGCATTGGCTGTCGCTCGGTCGGCAACCGAACCGATGACCAGTCGATGGGGAAGGTTGCGCGGCAAGGCCTCGGCCATGCGCGCCAGCCCTTTGGCGTCGATATCCACCAATACCAGTGGCTGACCATCTGCCGCCAGTCGCATCGCGACCGCTTGCCCAATGCCGTTGGCAGCCCCACTGACCACTATGCTCATTACCATCTCCAGCTTGGATTTGAGCGCTACCATACTAGTGGCCGAAAAGCTGGGTAACCGGTCAAAGGGTCAGCAGTGGCTTGGGTTCTTGGTGGTCTTGGCCAGAAATGACAAACCAGCCAGGGTGCATGATTGTTTACTGATGTCCCATTGGCGCTAGGACGGAAGGGATGCAGCCATGGCGAGCCATACCCTGTACCAGGCATGGTCTGACACTTGGGTCAGGGAGGCACTTCCCAACGAGCGTCTACCGTTCCACAGCGATCTGCGGACGAGTCGAATCAAAGAAAGGGGTGAAAGGGGCGATGGAAAAGTCCGATAGCTTTAAGACAGAGGCGAGCATCAGTCGCCTCCGGGCTCAAACCAGTTTGTTGTTACGGGCAAAGTCAGTCAGGTCCACCACGTTCGAAATACCCAGTTTTTCGAAAATATTCACCTTGTAAGTGCTAACTGTCTTGTTGCTGATGAACAGCCGGTCGGCAATGTCCTTGTTCGACAAGCCCTGGGCAAGGTGTTGCAGGACGGCAAGTTCACGGTCAGACAGTTTTTCGATACGACTGTCGATCTGGTTTTCGTCATTAAGCTTGGCACCGGATACCACGTCGCGGGGAAAGAAACTGTAACCGGCCATGATGGCATCCGATGCCGACAGGATGGCGTTGAGGTCTTTGCTTTTGCTGACAAAACCGTCTGCACCGGCCTGCATGGACCTTGAGGCATATACCATTTCATCCTGCGCCGACAAGACCAGCAACTTGATGGCGGGATGTTGATTCTTGATGCGCTTGATCAGTTCCAGTCCACTGATGCGGGGAATGTTCAAGTCGATGATGATGAGATCGGCTTTATGTTCTCTGACCAATTCGATGACAGACTGGCCATTGTCGGTTTCCCCGATGACCGCATACCGGCCGGATTTTTCCAGAACGGAACGGACAGCCAGGCAAATGGCCGGATGATCATCGACAATGATGACGCTTTTCATGATTAATCTCCGGAAATGATCAGGATTGGAAGTTTTTATTCGTTATGGGACTGTTGGAGAGTAAATGGGTTTGTTGAAAAATTTCATAAGATAAATCTAGTATTCAATCAGAAATTTCCCATCATCAATCAGTGCTGAGGCAAAGATAATATAAAACTTATAAAAGCAATGTAGCACATTTCAGGTGAATTTCATGTCAGGGTTATTCAATGCCGGACGTCATCGTCCGCTGCAGATTCTTGTCGCCGAAGACCATCCGGCGCAGCGTCAGGTCATCGTTTCCATGCTGGATAAGCATGGTGGATGCTTGGTGGATGAGGTGGGGGATGGCTTGCAGGCACTTTCATTGCTGAAAGCCAATAAGTACGATCTGATGATCTGCGACCTTGGCATGCCTGAACTGGATGGCATTCAGTTGATGCGTCACCTCAGCCAGCTGGATGATCTGCCGCAGTTGATTTTTTGCAGTTCTCATACCGAGGACATCCTGCAGAGCGTGCAGCGGTTTGGCGTTCACTACCATCTTCCAGTACTGGCTTGTCTGGAAAAGCCGTTTTCGGCGAGCGAACTGTCCACCCTGTTACAGCAATGTGTACGGCAACTGTCGGATGACACGGCTTCGAAGGCTATCGAAAGCATGGTGTTTTCCCGTCAGGAGCTGGAAGAAGCGATGCAGGCTGGCCAGATCAAACCCTGGTATCAGCCCAAGATCGACCCGCAAACGCTTGAGGTGCTTTCGGTTGAAGCCCTTGCCCGCTGGGAGCATCCGGTACATGGCGTGCTGACGCCCGATGTGTTCCTGCCGCAGGTGGATGTGTTGAATCTGAGCGAGAAACTGCTTTGTACCATTTTGCGCCAGGCTGCACGGGATTGCTGTGCCTGGGATATCAAGTTTCCGCAGAAAAGGCTGGGTGTGGCAGTCAATATCAATGTCCGCGAATTTGATAAACCCGATATGCCTGAAAAATTGAATTCCATCATTCAATCCATGCATTTGTCACCAGGTCGCATTACCCTTGAATTGACAGAAACCCAGCCGCTGAATAACTTGAGTTTGTCATTGGAAAATGCCATTCGCTTGCGGGTGATGGGTTTTAATCTGGCACTGGATGATTTTGGCGCCGGATATTCCGGCTTTCATCATTTGCGTGAAATTCCGGCCAATTCGGTCAAGATTGACCGCTTGCTGGTGCATCAGGCAGCAGGAGACCCGGCAGCAGAAAAGCTGCTGGGTTTTGCCGTGCGCATGTTGCAAAGCCAGAATGTCTCGGTGGTGGTGGAGGGCGTCAGCCGACCTCAGGATTTCGAGCTGGTGAAACAACTGCAAGTGGATCTGGTACAGGGCTTCCTGCTGGCGGAGCCGATGTCGCGAAGTCGCTTGGACTCCTTCATGATGACACCGGCTGGCACGGCCAACTAGACGCGGCGTAGCGACCACTGCGCCAGTCCGATCAGGCTGATACTGCAGCGCTGTCAGTTGTCCAGTGCATGGTGGTACACCTGCTAGCCAAGCTGCTGGCCTGTTGCCGGTAATTCATACAGCAGTGGCCACCAGTCGGTGACTATCACTCCTACTGCACATGGCCACCAGGCAAAGGTAAAAGAACTGATGTCCGGTTTTTGCCTGGCAATGGTGGGCAGTCCGGCATACGACAGCGATCCGCCAATGCACATCATCGCACCACCCAGAAAACCATCAGGCAGAAATAATATTGACAATATCAACAACCAATTATATTGTTGATATTGTCAATCAAATAATCATGCGCTTGTTTGTCCGGACAAGACATGCCTGCAAGGAGTTGCCCTTGGCTGAATCAAGCCCATCACGCGAACGCGGCCTGTTGTGGTTGCTGGCGCTAACCCAGTTCACCATCATCATGGACTTCATGGTGATGATGCCGCTGGGGCCGCAGATCATGCACGCCTTTGCCATCAGCCCGGCGGCATTTGCCACTGCGGTCTCGGCTTACTCATGGTGTTCCGGCCTGTCCGGCCTGTTTGCCGCCACCTATATCGACCGCTTTGACCGCCGCCGCCTGCTGTTGGTGATATACGGCCTGTTTGCCGTTTCCAACCTGGTGTGTGCGATGGCCGGTAATTTCCACATGCTGCTGGTGGCCCGTGCGTTTGCCGGTTTGAGTGGTGGTGTGCTCGGATCCATCATCATGGCCATTGTCAGTGACATCATTCCGGTTTCCCGCCGTGGCGCAGCCACCGGTACCATCATGACGGCCTTTTCGCTGGCCGCGATTGCCGGGGTGCCGGCCGGCATCGTGCTGGGTGCTCATCTGGGTTGGTCTTCGCCGTTTTACCTGCTCGCGGTATTGTCGGTGCTGATCTGGCTGGCCGCGCTGGCGCTGGTGCCTTCCTTGCGGCTGCATTTGCAGGTGGCACCACCGCCATTGCGTCAGGTGTTGCCGGATTTGTGGCGTTTGCTGAGTAATCCGCTGCATCTGCGCGCGTTCGGGCTGACCTTTCTCATGCTGGTGTCGCACATGATGGTGATTCCCTTTATTTCGCCAGTGCTGGTAGCCAACCATGGTATTGCCCCGCAGCAGATTGCCTGGATTTACATGGCAGGCGGGGCAGCGACCTTTTTTACCTCCCGCCGTATCGGCAAACTGGCTGACCGCTATGGCAAGCACCAGCTGTTTCGCATCATGGCCTTGTTTTCCATGCTGCCGGTGCTGTTTGTCACCCATTTGCCGGATTTGCCCTTCATTGCCATCGTGGCTTTTTTCCCGGTCTTCATGGTGGCCTTGTCCGGTCGCATGATTCCACTGCAGGCATTGCTGACCACCGTGCCACAGCCACAAAACCGTGGGGCATTTCTCAGTGTCAACAGTGCCATTCAATCCCTGGGGAACGGTTGTGGAGCCTGGTTGGGTGGTTTGTTGCTGAGTAATACCGCCAGTGGCCAGATTCTGGGTTATGGCCTGAATGGCTGGTGTGCGGTGGCACTGGTAGGCGTGGCCTTGTGGTGGGTGGGGCGCGTCCAGGGGCAAGTGACGCCCGAGCTGGCGAAGGCGCACTCCTGAAGGCAAGGGGCGTGGCCAGGTAATGCGATATGGCTGGTGGATGAGAAAATGTAATGGTGTTGTGCTGGTTGAAGTTTTGCTGCCGACGTTAGAATGACGACCTGATCTGATACGCAGCCATCAGCCGATTGAGGAAACGGCGTGGCATACAAGGCGTTGCGGATGTGATGGTTTGAATTCGGGGCATAATCATAACAAGCATGCAAAACAAGAATGGCAGGGCACCATTGGCACGACCATGGTTAAGCGGCAGCAGCAACTTGCTGCTTGGGGCAGGGCTGGGTGCGTTGTGCTTGCCACTGTGGGCAGCGGAAGTCAGCAATGGCATTACCACCATCAAACCGCAGCTGGGGGAGGCCACGTCGCTGGATGTCGGCGCTGCCAGCCTGTCCGTGCGCGGCTGGCTGGGCCTTGGTACGGTAATCCGCGCGGCCAACCCGGACCCGGTACTGGTCAAGGGGGCGTCCATGAATACCCTGAACGATGGTGATCAGAACTATCGTGCAGGGGATGCCGTTTCCAGCGCGATTGAAAGCTATGTGCAGGCCGACCTGCAATACCAAGGCCTGGGGCTGCGGCTGGCCGGCAAGGCCTGGTATGACTACACCCAGGCACAGCAATCGGTGCTGCATGGCAATGTAAGCAACCATTACCAGTCTGGCGCGCCGCTGAGTGATGAAGGCTTCGTGCCTTTGGGCCGATTTGGCAATGTGGTGCTGGATGATGCTTATGTATATGGCACCACGGCGCTTGCCGGCTATCCCCTGCAGTTGCGTGCCGGGCGGCAAACCATTCCCTGGGGGAGTCCCACTGCCGGGGGCATGCTGTCCCAGGTCAATGCCACCGATTACGCAGCACTCAGTCGCGCCAGTTCGGTGGCGGCCGAGACGGGTATTCCGGACTGGGCCGTCTACGGCAAGCTGAACCTCAGCGAGCGGCTGACTCTGGATGCCTTTTACCAGTTTGCTTTTGCTCCCAATGTCTATCCCGGTTGCGGTACTTTTTATTCCACTGGCGATTATGTGCAGCCAGGGTGCAATCAGCTCACCCTGAACGGTGCCTTGTTGTCTGCCATTGCCCACCGCAGCATCAGCACCAGCGATGCGCAGTCCCTGACGAATGCGCTGGACTATGTCAGCCGCGCCCCAGACCGCCTGCCATCCGGTGGACAATATGGTGCCGGCCTGCAATATCTGCTCAATGGTGTGGGCAGGTTTGGTTTTTATGCGGCCAATATCGACAGCAAGGTGGGTTATACCGGTGTGCAGCACAATACTGCGGGCGTGCTGACCCCCTTGCTGGCCAATACTGGCCAGGCTCAGGCTACCGGACTGAGCAGCCAGTATTACCGCAGCTATCCGGCAAATCTGCATTTGTTTGTGCTGAACTTTGCCAGCCGTCTGCCGGACAAGACCGGGCTGTATGCCGAGCTGGGCTATATACCGGACCAGCCACTGGCCTGGAACGGCGCTGATTTTCTCAACGGTCTGTTGCTGGGGCGTGGCCCGCTGGCGCGCTTGTACAAACTGCCGGCAGGTGCCAGCGCGGACGGCTATGACCGCTATCAGGTGATGAACCTCAGCCTCGGCGCGGAGCGTCCGCTGGGCAAATGGGCTGGTGGCGATTTCAAGTTGGCGGCTGAACTTGGTTTCAAACATGTATTCTCCCTGCCGGACCCGGCCGTGATGCGCTATGGCCGTGCTGGCTGGGGCATGGCGGCCAGTCAGGCGTATGCCACTTGCAGTGGCGATGCCGCTACCTGCCGGCTGGACGGTTTCATCACCAGCAATGCCTGGGCCGCCCGGCTGCGGCTGGAGGCCCGCTATGCCACCGGCTGGCCGGATATCACGCTCACCCCCGCACTGACCCTGGGGCAGGATGTGCGTGGCTATTCCTATGATGGCCAATATTCTCAGGGGCGGTTTACCACCATGTTCAGCCTGGCGCTGAATGTGCGGCGAGACTACCAGCTGGACCTGAGCTATCTGAAAACCGGCGGTGGTGATTACAATGTGCTGCGTGACCGCAGTCTGGTTTCCCTGGGGCTGGGCATGCGCTTGTAAGCCGCACGTCCTGTTTGCCAGTACCGGGGCTGCCCCTTACACTGGCGGCGCAGTTTTCCCCGCCCACCCATGCCAATACCCCAGTCGACATGAACCAACAACTCGCGCTGAACAAGATCAATCAGGCCATGCAGCATCTGCAACAGGGAAAGGCTGCCATGGCGCGTGACAGTTTGAGTCGCGTCCTGAAGGCCTTCCCCGACAGCCCGGAAGTGCATTTCCTGCTGGGGCTTGCCTTGGTGCAACTGGTGCAGCCCAAGGGGGCGCTTGCGCATTTCAACAGTGCCATCGCGTTGGCACCGGACCTGGCCGAAGCCTATGTCAACCGCGGCATCCTGTTGAAAAACCAGCAGCAGTTGACCAAGGCCTTGCAGGATCTGGACCGTGCCGTTGCTTTGCGTCCTGGCATGGCGGAGGCCTACAGCAACCGTGGCAATGTGCGGGTATTGCTGGATCAGCCCGAGCAGGCTCGCGCGGACTTTGCCATGGCGATACGGCTGGACCCGCACAATGCCGATGCGCTGGTGAATATGGCAGCGCTCAAGGCGGATGGCGGGGAGTATGCAGAATCGAAGGTGCTGCTGGAACGTGTGCTTGCGCTGCGGCCCAATGATGCTCTGGCACGGCATAACCGTGGCTGGCTGTCATTGCTGCAAGGCGACTATGCCCGTGGCTGGCAGGACTACGAAGCGCGCAAGCTGGACAAGCAGCTAAGCCTGCGTGCCGGCTTGCAGCGCTTTTCCCAGCCGGAATGGCAAGGTGAGGACCTCTCGGGCAAGACGCTGCTTTTGCATCAGGAACAGGGCCTGGGCGATGCCATCCAGATGCTGCGTTACCTGCCGCAGTTGCAGGCGCAAGGCGCTCGGGTGCTGATCCTGCTTAATGCGGCGCTGGTACCGCTGGCCAGCCAGTTGTTGCCGTCCGGTCAGGTGTTTACCCAAGGTGAGGCACTGCCGCACTTTGACTTGCACTGCCCGGTGATGTCGCTGCCCTTGCGTATGGCCACCACGCTGGACAACATTCCGGCGGCGCAGGGCTATCTGGCGGTGGATGAAGCTTGCCAGCAGCATTGGGCGGGCTTGCTGGGAGAGAAGAAACGCTTGCGTGTCGGGCTGGCATGGTCCGGTTCGGCCAAGCATCTGAATGACCGCAAGCGCAGCCTGACGCTGGCTGCGCTGTCCGGCCTGCTGCAGCCCGATCTGCTGCAACAGGCTGTCGAGTGGCACAGCCTGCAACGCGAATACCGTGAAGATACAGGCGAGCGGGCTGCCTCCGGCATCATCGACCATGCGGCGCAACTGCTCACCATGCAGGACACCGCCGGGCTGATCAGCCAGCTGGATCTGGTGATCTGCGTGGATACCTCGGTGGCGCACCTGGCCGGTGCTTTGGGCAAGCCGTGCTGGCTGCTGCTGCCATTCAATCCGGATTTCCGCTGGGGCTTGGGCCGTAGCGATAGCCCCTGGTATGCCAGCATGCGCTTGTTCCGCCAGCCACAGCCCGGTGACTGGGCCAGTGTGCTGGATGAAGTTGCCGGCCTGTTGGCACAGCAGGTGGCTGACTGAAGTCTGTCAGTCGTCGCGGGTGAGCACTTCCAGTACTTCGATTTCAAACAGCAAATTGGAGTGCGGCGGAATGCGCGTGCCTATCTGCCGCTCGCCATAAGCCAGCGCCGCCGGAACCCACAGCTTGCGCTTGCCGCCCACTTTCATGCCCATCAGGCCGATATCCCAGCCCTTGATCACCCGGCCGGTGCCGATCACGCACTGGAAGGGGCGTCCCTTGTCATGCGAGGAGTCAAACTTGCTGCCATCTTCCAGCCAGCCGGTGTAGTGGGTGGTAATCAGTGCGCCGCGCACCACTTCCTTGCCGTCACCAATGTGCAAGTCTTCGATTTTCAGTTGCTGGTCCATCTGTTCCGTTACCGCTTCAGTTGCATGTCAGGCGGCATTTTAGCCGCCCTGTGGCAGCGGGAGAAGCAAGATGCACTAGCCGGGCTGGCCATCGCTACGCGCTTGCAGATACAGCCGGACAAAACGCAGGCTCCAGCCCAGCAGCAACAGCAGGCAGGCGCAGGCGCTCAATACATACAGGCGGGCTGACCACGTGGCGGGCAGGCAGTCGGTGGCCACGCGCAGCAAGGCCATGCCGTGCACCGCCAGATACAGCCGCCACAGCCAGGCAGGTGCTTGCAGCGGCTGACCGGCATGGCCCAGCGACACGCGGGACACAAAGGCAATCACCATGCTGATGAAAAATCCTGTGGTGATGGCATGCAGCGGTGCCAGCCCCAGCGACACCGGCAGCAGCGCGGCCAGGCTGTACAGCAAGAAAGCCAGCGGCAGCCAGGCAAAAGACAGGTGCAGCATGCACAGCAGACGATTCTGCCCGGTACGCCAGCCCTGCCAGCGCCGACAGATATAAACCAGCAACAGGCAGAAGGGCAGGTCAGCCGGCACTGTCGTCAGTCCTGCAATAGACAGCAGGCCGTGCAGCCAGCTGCCGCTCAGCATGGCCCACAGCAGCCAGTCCGGCTTCCAGGCCGGAATGTTTGGCATGGCGCTGACGGTGAAAAACGGCAGCATGCGGTGGCAGACGGTAAGGAACACCGGCAGCAGAAAGCCCCACAAGGCCAGGTCACGCATCAGCAGCCAGCCGCTGGCATTGCCGCTGTACAGCCAGTACAAGCCAGCCAGCAAACCGGCAAAACCCAGTACAAAGCCGCACAACACCATCCATGCGTGCAGGCGGTTTGCCTGCTGGCTACGCCATATCAATTGCCCAAACGTCAGTGTCAGCCCGGCAAAACCGGCGCTATACAGCAGCTGCCCGGCCAGCAAGCAAGCACGGCCCAGACCAAGGCCGACCAGCCACAACAGCAATCCGCCGGCCAGCAAGGCCGGTACGCCCAGGTAACGGGGGCGGGATGGCGCAGGCACGCCCAGCCAACGCGGCCCTGCGGTAAAAATGAAGCCGGTCATGAATAGCGGAAAGATGCCGTACAGCATCAGGAAGGCATGGGCCATCACCGCCGGGACAGCAGGCAGGATGGGGTGGCTGCCCAGGCGCGAGGCCAGTTCGGCAAACCAGGCCGCAAACAGCAACAGCGCCAGCAACATGCCAAACAGAAAGGCGATGCGGTGCGGTGCGCGCAGCAAAGGGTGGGGGAGTGGCTGGGTGTTCATGGCGAGCTCAATGCAGGTGGTGATGGCCGAGTATCGCCAGCAGGCGGGCAGGATGGGAATGATTCGCGTCAAGACAATCAGCCGTGCCTGTCAGGCAGACAGGCACGGTGGACTGGCCGGTGGTGGCCAACCGCTGCCTTGCACCCCCGGGGCAAGCAGGCGCAACGCAGCCGTTTCCTGTTGTCAGCCCTTATTGCTTGAACAGCACGGCGATCAGGTCTGACTGGGTAATCATGCCGCACAACTGGCCGGCGGCATCGATCACCGGCATGTGGTGCATGCCACCATCGGAAAAGGCCAATGCCAGTTCGCTGATGGGCTGGGTGGCCTGCAGGCTGCGCACCGGCTGGCTCATGATGTCGGCTACCTTGCCATCCAGCCGCGCTGCCTGCGGGATGGCACTGGCTTGATGGTGGGGCAGGAAGAAGTCATGCAGTGACACCATGCCTTGCAGCTGCCCGGCGGCATCGGTCACTGGCAGGGCTTTTACCTTGTGATGGGCCAGTTTGTCCCAGGCTTGCTGCAAGCTGGCATCCGGCCGGATGGACACCACATCACGCGACATGATGTCGGCACAGCGGATGGCACCAAAGCGGCGCTTTTGTGCCTGTTGTTCTGCTGCGGTGAAAATGGCGGCCAGGTCGTCCTCGCTGACGTCCAGCACTTCGCCAAAATCGGCCAGAGCCTGGTGCAGGTCCTGCTGGTTGAAGGCACGGCGTTCGCTGGGCAGCGGGTCCTGCGTGTGGTGCGGATTGGCGTTGTCTGCCGGCAGATGCGGATAACGGCGCTGCACGGCATTGTTGAACAGCAAGGCCACGCCCAGCAGCAGCAGGGAATTGGCCAATACCGGCCACAGCACAAACTGGAAGCCCATGGCCTGGATGGCCGGGCCGCCCAGTACGGCGGTAATGGCGACGGCACCGCCGGGCGGGTGCAGGCAGCGCAGCTGGAACATGGCGGCAATGGCCAGGGCACCGGCCATGCTGGCTGCAAGTCCGGGGTCGGCAATGGTGTGGGCGCAGGCTACGCCGATGACGGCGGAAACCAGATTGCCCAGCAACATGGACCAGGGCTGGGCCAGCGGACTGGAAGGAACTGCAAACAACAGCACGGCGGAAGCGCCCATCGGAGCGATGAACCAGGGGCTGGAGCCACCCAGCGCGGCACGGCTGATCAACTCGGTCAGCAGCAGGCCAATACCGGCACCGACACAGCCATAAAGCCGTTCACGGCGGCCCGCCAGTAACTGGGCGGGCAGAAAGCCACGCAGCCAGTGCCGCGTGCGTGGGGTTTGGGGTGAAGAAGTCATGACAGATACAGAGGTGGGGTGGTGGGATATTATATCGCGTAGCGATATTTTCATGCGCAGAACCGCTGGTGCGGGCTGTCTTGCTCAGGCTTGCAGCTTTTGCTGTACGTTCAGCAGCAAGTCCAGCGACTGGGCACCGCCCAGGTCTTTCAGCAGCAACAGCTCCTCGCGGTGCAGGGCGGCCAGCTTGGCCACCAGCTCCTGCCCCTTGGGCAACAGGCTGATCTCCACCTGGCGGCCATCCTGGCGGCCCGGGGTTTTCTTTACCAGGTCCTGCTCCTCGCAGCGCTTGATCAGCCCCACCACGCTGTGATGATGCGATTGCAGCCGCTCGGCCAGTTCCGCCACCGTGGCCCAGTCGCGCCCCGGGTAGCCCTGCACCTGCAATAACAGCAGGTATTGCAAGGGCGTGATGCCGTGCTCTTGCGCCAGCTCTTCACTGAAACGCAAAAACTGGCGCAGCCGGTAACGGAAGTCGGCCAGACGTTCGAAATCCTGTTTGCTGAGTAGCGGAGCGGTCATGGTGGGCAACAGCGGGGAGAAAACACAAGTCTGCTCACCATATCACAACAGCCCGCCACTGCCGAATTGCGCGGCAAAGCAAACCGGGGACGCATAGGCAAGCGGCATCTCCTCTTGCTGCTGCAGGAACAATTGCAAGGCACGGGCGGCGCTGAGCGTGGCATCGGCTTCGGCATGCAGCAGGATGATGTGTTGCCGTCTGGCCATGTGTGCCAGCCATTCCCAGCGCTGCGGATTATTGCGCAGCACGGCCCAGTAGATTTCGCAAAACTGACTCCAGCGTTCCTCGCGCCAGTGCATCCAGTCGCTCAGGCCCGGTGCGGGCGACAATGCCGGCACATGACGCAAGCGGCGCACAACATCGGCTGGCAGGCCGGCAGGCGGTTCGCTGCCGATCAGGAAGGCCGGTGTGGAGTCAGGCTGGTAGCTTTGCAGGGATTGCAGGGTGATATGCATGATGACTGGCTCCGTTTACAACAAGGGCAGCAGCAAGAGTGCCACTACAAACAGCCATACCAGCGCACCGATGGCGAAGATGGTATAGGCCAGCGACAGGGTATGCACCGAGTCATCGTGCTCGAACCAGGCATCCAGGCCGTGGTATAGCAGGCCTGCCGATGCCGCCAGCCCCAGCAGTGCACACAGCACATTCAGCGCCGGGTAGGGCAGCAGCAAGGACACGGCAGACAGCCAGATGGGCAGCGGCACCAGCGCTGCCAGCCGGTAGCAGTCGGCAAAGGCCGGGCGGCTGCTGGCATGTACCGACTGGCGGATGACCCAGGCCATCAGGCTGACGGCCAGCCAGCTGGTCAGCAGCAGGATCAGGCTGGCTTGCTGCCAGTTTTGCAGCGGCACGCCGGGAGCATAGCTGTCGGCATGATAAGTGGCGGTGTACAGCACCATGCCACCGGCAAACAGGGATGCAGGCAGCACGATCTTCACAAAGCTGTTCAGCACGGATGGATGACGCTGGCCTAGCTGGTCCCAGCCATGGCGTGATGAGTAAATCATCTGGAGCGGGTGTTGCAGGTTCATGGCGATCTCCTTGGCAGCGACAGGCTGCCATCCAAATATATATCGTAATACGATATAAATCCACAGCAAAATGCACACATGGCGGAGCATGCTGGAGTGGGGAGTGGGGAGTGGGGAGTGGGGAGTGGGGAGTGGGGAGTGGGCCGTGCGGCTCGCCCTGCTCAGGCGGCGGGCTGTGCCGGCGGCTGTCCTGGTCGCAGGCAGATGGCCAGCACTTGCCGGTAGCGCAGCCACAGCCTGAGTGCATGCCAGGCTGCCATGACAGCCAGCAGCAGGCTGAGCATGGCCAGTGCGGCTTGCCAATGGGCTGGCCAAGTACACCAGGCCAATGCTGTCAGCAGCCACAGCGCATGCAGGCCGGTCAGCCACCGCACGGCCTGTTCGGAGAGGAAACCATGCGTGGCGGGCAGTACGCCGCGCGGGGGCTGCAAGCGTTGCAGATGCAGCCAGGCCAGAAACGGGGCGATCTTGCCCAGCATGCCCAGCACGCAAGCCAGCCCCAGGCCACCCAGCCACAGCACGCCACAGTACAGCGGCAGGCTGGTGTTGGCAGGCCAGCAAGGGGCGGCGAGGGCACATGATAGTCCTGACAGCAAAGCCAGCATGGCCAGCAGCCAGCTCAGCCACAGGGGGTCTTGCTGGCGGCGACAGCGGCGCAGCTGCTGCAGGGTGAGGCTGGCAAATGCGGCGGCGGGAAGACCGGCCAGTGTCAGCCAGTTGTTTATTTTGTCCTGCTGCCACAGCAGCAACAGGCTGAGTGCCAGCAGCAGCACCGACTGGCCGGGAAGCAGCCAGCGGCTGGCGGCAGGATAGGGCGGAGACACCAGAAACATGGGGATTACGGTCTGGCTGACGGCCAGCAACAAGGCCAGCAACCAGCCCAGGCTTGCCCACAGCACATGGCTGTGCAGCAAAGGCAGGAAGGGCAGCTGGAGTTGGCCACCCAGTGTCAGTACCAGCAACAGGCCCAGGCTCAGCGCCACGCCCAGCCCGCCCAGGGCCAGACGCAGCCCCTGGCTGGTGGCATCACGTGCCGGACTGCGCCACAGGCCGGGTAGCGCATGCAGCAGCAGTGCCAGCCCGGCGCTGTAAGCCAGTAGCGCGCCGGCAGTCAGCCATGTCGCGGCAAAGCCATGACTGAAGCCCCAGCACAGGCAGGCGACACCAACCTGCCACGCGGGGAAGATACGCCACCACAAGGCTCGCGGGCTAGGCGTACCCACCCCGGCGGCCACGGCCAGCAGCTGTAATACGGCACCGAACATGGTGTTGCCCAGTACGCCCAGCGCCAGCAAGTGGGTGAGGGTGACAATCAGCGGATCGAAGCGGTTGGCAAGGACAGTGTCGCCCAGCAGCAGGGTGAGCCCGGTGATCAGCAGCCAGGCGAGGCTGGCAGTAAAAAAGCTGCCCGGCAACCAGGGCGGCGGGGCAGCTTCGTAAGACAGCCAGGCCTGGCTCATGGCCGGCTCAGGATCAGGATGACGCCGCCGTCACCGGACAGTTCGAAACGGAAGTCCAGCCCCTGTTGCTGTAGCAGCGGCAGCAGCGGGCTGGGATGGTGCGGCAGGATGTAGGCCGCTTGTTGACCGGGTGCCAGCCCGTCCGCTTCGTCCAGAATGATTTCCATCGGCTGTGGCGGCGGCAGCTGGCGCAGGTCGCGCGGGCTCATGCGGCGGCTCCGGCGGCAACCAGGTTGGCAAAGCCGGTAATGTGCTGGCTGCACATGGGGTAAAGAATGTTTTCTTCTTTCATGTTGTGCTGCTGCATCAGGATAAGCAGCGTGTCGGCACAGCCCAGATAGTCGCCGGCATGCTCGGATGACAGCAGCTGCGCCATGTCCTGCATCAGTGCGCGCATCTGGCTGTGTTCGTTGCGCATCACCATCGTGGGGCCCATCTGGCTGCAGGTGGCAGCTTCAAAGGCCGGAAACAGGCTGTCTTCTTCCAGCGCAAAATGTTGCAGCATGCCGTTGTGGAAGGCTTGAAACACGGCCCGGGCCTTGGGCCAGTCGCCCTGGCGCACCGCTGTTTCGGCGATGGCGAAGTCGGCATCGCACAGGCGATGTTGTTCGGTCAGTTGCTGGATGGCATTCATGGTGCTTTGCCTTGGCTGAGGTTGATGGTGAGCAGTATTGCCTGTTTGCGGCTGCGGCCTGAATGACCCGTATCAAGAAATCACTGCTTGCTGGCGCAAGGCCTGCAACTGTTGATGCAGGGTGACCACGCTACCGATGATGAGCAGCGCCGGGCTGGCAATCTGCTGATCGGCAATCAGCTGCGCCAGCGTAGCCAGCTGGCCGCACACGCAACGCTGGGCTGTGCTGCAGGCCCTTTCCACGATGGCCACCGGCGTGGCCGGGTCGCGGCCATGGGCCAGCAGCTGGCTGGCGATATGGGCCGCCTCGCCCAGCCCCATATACACCACCAGGGTCTGCTCCGGCGTGCTGTGCTGTGTCCAGTCCAGTGCGCTTTCCCCCTGACGGCGGTGGCCGGTGACTAGGCTGCAACCCTGGGCATGGTCGCGATGGGTAAGCGGCAGTCCCAGCGCGGCGGCGGCACCCAGCGCGGCGCTGATGCCCGGTACCACTTCGCAGGGGATGCCCGCAGCCGCCAGCGCCAGCATTTCCTCGCCACCCCGGCCAAACAGCAAGGGGTCGCCGCCCTTGAGCCGCACCACACGCTGGCCGTTGCGGGCAAAGTCGATCAGCAACTGGTTGATGTCTGCTTGCGGCAGGGTATGGCGGCTGGCGCGCTTGCCCACACAGATGCGGCTGGCCTGCGGCGGTGCCAGCCGCAGTATCTGCGGGTCCAGCAGGTGGTCGTAAAGCAGCACATCCGCCTCTCCCAGTCGCTGCACTGCGCGCAGGGTGAGCAAGTCCGGGTCACCCGGGCCGGCCCCTACCAGGCAAACGCTGCCGGGGGCAAATACCTTGCTGTCTCTTGGGGTGGAGTGGGGGCTGCCGGCCGGCGTGGGCGGCAGCGGGGGCAGGGCTGGGCGGTGCATGCAGACTCCCGGGCAAAGGCTTGCCAAATGACGATGCCGCCAGTGTAGGAAGGAGGGTGGCCGGGAATCGTTGATACGAATCAATGCTATCGGGATGCCCGAATCCGTACATTTCGCCCCAGGTACCGGACGTGCCGGTGCAAGCACTTTGAGGAGGACGTGATGAGCGCGAGCTTCACCAAATCGACGGCCCGCAACATCTTTTACGGTGGGTCGGTGTTCTTTTTCCTGTTGTTCCTGGGGCTGACGCTGGATACCACCATGGCCCTGCCCAGCCATAACGCCAAGGCCAAGCTGACTGATGCGGCGGTGCGCGGCAAGAAGATCTGGGAGACGCGCAATTGTGGCGGCTGCCATACCTTGCTGGGCGAGGGGGCTTATTTCGGACCGGAGCTGGGCAATGTGTATGTGCGCCGTGGCCCGGATTTCATCAAGGGCTGGATGAAGGCCATGCCCACCAACGTACCCGGTCGTCGCCAGATGCCGCAGTTTCATCTGAACGAGGGCGAGCTGGACGACGTGGTGGCCTTCCTGAAATACACCTCCGAGATCAATACCAATAACTGGCCGCCCAATATCCAGGGCTGATCGCACCAGACCAATCGCTGACGGAGATACACATGAGCAATGCAAGTGCGGCAACGCTGGCGGCTGAACAAGCCCGTGCGCCAGCCCAGATCAAATACCGCTCGCAGGCGGTGGCCAAGCCTTATTTCATGGCGGCCATCGGCCTGTTCATCGGCCAGATCCTGTTTGGCCTGATCATCGGCCTGCAGTATGTGAAGGGGGACTTCCTGTTCCCGGCCATCAATTTCAGCACCGCCCGCATGGTGCACACCAACCTGTTGATTGTCTGGCTGCTGTTCGGCTTCATGGGGGCGGGTTACTTCCTGATTCCGGAAGAATGCGAGCGCGAGCTGTACAGCCCGAAACTGGCCATCATCACCTTCTGGGTGTTCCTGGTAGCCGGTGCGCTGACCATTGTCGGCTATCTGGGCCTGCCCTATAACGTGCTGGCCCACCTCACCGGTAACGACCTGCTGCCCACCATGGGGCGCGGTTACCTGGAGCAGCCGCTCATCACCAAGGTGGGCATCGTGCTGGTGGCGCTGTCCTTTTTGTTCAACCTGTCGATGACGCTGCTGTCCGGCCGCAAGACCAGCATCAGTATCGTGATGCTGCTGGGGCTGTGGGGACTGGCCATCTTTTTCCTGTTCTCCTTCGTCAACCCCAGCAACCTGGTACTGGACAAGTATTTCTGGTGGTGGGTGGTACACCTGTGGGTGGAAGGCGTGTGGGAGCTGATCATGGGTGCCATGCTGGCCTTCGTGCTGGTGAAGGTGACCGGGGTGGACCGTGAAATCATCGAAAAATGGCTGTACCTGATCATTGCCATGACGCTGATCACCGGCATCATCGGTACCGGTCACCATTATTTCTGGATCGGCACACCGGCTTACTGGCAGGTATGGGGTTCCATCTTCTCCGCACTGGAGCCGGTGCCCTTCTTCATGATGACCATGTTTGCCTTCAATATGGTCAAGCGTCGCCGCCGTCAGCACCCCAACCAGGCCGCCACGCTGTGGGCGCTGGGCACCGGTGTGATGTCCTTCCTGGGCGCGGGCGTCTGGGGCTTTCTGGGCACGCTGTCGGTGGTGAACTACTACACCCACGGCACGCAGCTGACTGCTTCGCACGGTCACATGGCCTTCTACGGTGCTTACGCCATGGTGGTGCTGACCATGATTTCCTACACCATGCCGCTGCTGCGTGGCCGTGAAGCCAACAGCCCGCAGGCGCAGAATGTGGAAAAACTGGCGTTCTGGGTGATGACCCTGTCCATCGTCGGCATCACGCTGTGCCTGACAGCTGCCGGTGCGACACAGGTGTGGCTGCAACGCATGTCCAGCGCACCGCTGTCCTTCATGGAAACGCAGGACCACATCATGCCGCTGTACTGGGCACGTCTGGTGTGCGGCCTGGGCTTCTTCAGCGGCCTGATGCTGTACCTGATCAGCTTCTTTGTCACCGGCAAGCGCGAAGCCTGAGTGAACCGAGCAACAAGCGGCCCGTAAAGGGCCGTTTTTTCATTGGAGACAAACCATGCCTGCCGACAGCCTGCTGCTGGAAGACATACCGCACGACCGTCATGTGCCGGGAGACCTGGCCATGTGGTGTTTCATCCTGGCCGAGCTGGCGGTGTTCGGCGTGTTCTTCCTGGTGTACGGCTATCACCGCTGGCGTGATCCGGTACTATTTTCCCACGGCCAGCAGCAGCTGCACCTGCTGCTGCCCACACTCAATACCTTGCTGTTGCTGGCGGGCAGTGCTGCCATCGTGGCCGCCGTGCGCGCCTTTGCGCTGAACCGTCAGCGCAGCGGGCGGCGCTGGCTGATGTCCACCATGCTGGCCGGTGGCGGTTTTCTGGTGCTCAAGGCCATCGAGCTGGGTGGCAAGTTTGCTGCTGGCATCACCCTGTCCAGCGGCGATTTCTGGATGTTCTACCTCTCGCTCACCGTGTTCCACTTTCTGCATGTGGTGCTGGGCATGGTGATTGTCGCCGCCGTGTGGTGGCAGGCCCGCGACGGGCGCTATGCCGGTGCGGCCATTGATGGCGTGGAAACCGCAGCCGCCTACTGGCATATGGTGGACCTGGTGTGGATTGTGCTGTTTGCGCTGATTTACGTGGCGCGTTAAGCACCGCAGTTTGTTGGCAGGGCTTATCTGGAATCAAGGCCATGGCCCTGCATGGCCGGTATCGTTGACCCCATGAACACACCCGCCCCCCTTACCCAATGGCTGTTGTGGGCCTGGCTCAGTGGCCTGACCCTGCTGGCGGCCGTGCTGGCTGAAACCGGCCAGCTGTCACAACACTGGCTGGCACCGCTGGTGCTGGGTTTTGCCTGGCTCAAGGGCTGGGTGGTCATCGAGCGGTACATGGGGCTGCGCCATGCCCCGCACTGGCTGCGCGCCAGCGTGCATGGCTGGCTGTTGCTGGTGACTGGTGTGCTGCTGTTGAGTTTTCGCTAAGGAAAAGCCATGAACGCACCGCTGCGTCCCGAATTGTCCGTCCCCTTCTATCAAGCGCAGGGCGATGAATGCCAGCTGTTTGAAGCCGCCTGGCAGCAGCAGCTGCCGGTGTTGATCAAAGGCCCCACCGGCTGTGGCAAAACCCGCTTTGTCGCCCATATGGCAGCCCGGCTGGGCCTGCCGCTGATTACCGTGTCCTGCCATGACGACCTGTCCGCTGCCGACCTGGTGGGTCGCCACCTGATTGGCGATGGCCAGACGGTATGGTGCGACGGCCCGCTCACCCGTGCGGTGCGCCTGGGCGGCATCTGTTATCTGGATGAAGTGGTGGAAGCACGCAAGGACACCACCGTGGTGCTGCACCCGCTCACCGACGACCGCCGCATCCTTCCCATCGAACGCACTGGCGAAGTACTGGTGGCCCCGCCCGGCTTCATGCTGGTGGTGTCCTACAACCCCGGTTACCAGCATGTGCTGAAAACCCTCAAGCCCAGTACGCGCCAGCGTTTTGTCGCCATGAGCTTCGATTTTCCGTCTGCCGAAGTGGAACAGCAGGTGGTGATGCAGGAATCCGGGCTTGCCGCGGCACAGGCGCAGCAGCTGGTGACACTGGCCGGCCAGTTGCGCCGCCTGTCCGGTTACGACCTGGACGAATCAGTCAGCACCCGCTTGCTGGTGTATGCCGCCAAGCTGATGGCATCGGGCATGCGCCCGGCGCTGGCCTGCCGCACCGCGCTGGCCGAACCGCTGAGCGACGAGCCGGACACCGTGGCCGCCTTGCTGGCCATCATTCACACCCAGTTTCCTGCCTGAGCGGGGCCTGTCATGGAAGATATCGTCGGCGGCTGGTGGGACAAGCTGGTCAAGCGCGCAGCCTATCGCGGCCATGCCGCCGCTGCGGTGCGGCTGGAACAGGTGGCACCGCTTGCGCCGGTATTCTTTCGCGCCATGGGCGGCGACCCGGCACTGGCGCTGCGCTCCACCGTGGGGACCGAACACGGCGCCCGCCGCCGCTGGCTGGAGCGCCTCTCCGGCACCGGCGAGCGGGTGGAGCTGGCCTGGTCCGACCAGCAGGCCTTTTATCTGCCGGAAAAAATCGAGCTGTTTGCCGATGCCGCGCTCAATCGCGAACTGTATTTCTGGTTGATGGCACTGGCTGCCACTGCGCAGCCTGCCGGCGACTGGCTAAATGCCAACCGACAGGCCACTGCCGCATGCCTGTCCGCCATGCCTGGCCTGGCTGCCAGCTATCAGCGGCTGGTGGCTGCCCACCTGCCACAGCGGCCAGACCCGGCCCGCCTGCCACCGGCCGAAGCGGCCTGGGAGCGTGCCATCCGTCAGGCCCTGCTGCAGCCACAACAAACACTGGACACGCCGCCGCCAGCCCGAGCGCCTTATCCCATGCCCTTGTGGCTGCACCCCGCTCCGCCCACGCTGGAGCATACCGCCCCGTCCACCGCGCAGGACCCGCAGCAAAGCGGCCCGCGCAGCAAACCGCAACAGCGCCAGCGCCGTCGCTACCGCGCTCAGCGCGTGGTGCAGGACGAGCGCAAGAACGGCATGCTGATGATTTTCCGCGCCGAAAGCCTGTTTACCTGGGACGAATACGTCAAGGTCAACCGCCATACCGACGAGGATGACGACGACAACGCCGCCGCCGCGGCCGAGGACATGAACCGCCTGTCGCTGGCGCAGGATGCCCACACCAAGGGCGGCAAGCTGAAGTTCGACCTGGACCTGCCCGCCGCCGCCTGGGACGACACCCCGCTCGGCCCCGGCCTGCTGCTGCCGGAATGGAACTGGAAACAGCAAAGGCTGGTGGACGACCACTGCCGCCTGCAACCCATGCTGCCGCGCGATGCCGTCCCCGCCGCCTTGCCTGCGCGTCTGCTGCCGCTGGCCCGCCGCCTGCGCCGCCAGTTTCAGGCGCTGGCACCGGAACGTACGCTCAAGAGCGGACAGGAGTGCGGGCCGGACATCGACATCGACCGCGTCATCCGCTTCATGGCCGAACGCCACAGCGGCGTGGCCCAGTCCGAACCCGGCCTGTACCAGGCCTGGCCACCGGGCGAGCGCAGCCTGGCCTGCCTCACCCTGGCCGACCTGTCGCTGTCCACCGAAAGCTGGGTAGGGGACGAGGCTGGCCGGGTGATCGACGTCATCCGCGACAGCCTGCTCTTGTTTGCCGAAGCGCTGTCCGCGGCAGGCGACAGTTTTGGCCTGTACGGCTTTTCCTCCATCCGCCGCCAGGAAGTCCGCTTTCAGGTACTGAAAGACTTTGCCGAACGCTACGACGACAGCACCCGCGGCCGCATTCTGGCCATCCGTCCCGGCTATTACACCCGCATGGGCGCGGCCATCCGCCAGAGCAGCCGCATCCTGCTACAGCAGCCGGCCGCACGCCGCCTGCTGCTGATCATCTCCGATGGCAAGCCCAACGACCTGGACCACTACGAAGGCCGCCACGGCATAGAGGACACCCGCCAGGCCATTCTGGAAGCCCGCCGCGACGGCCTGCTGCCGTTCTGCCTGACGGTGGACCGTGAAGCAGGGGATTATCTGCCCCATCTGTTTGGCCACCGTGGCTATGTGGTGGTGCAACAGGCACAGATGCTGCCCAGCGTGCTCACCCGCTTGTATGCCCATTTGACGGCCTGAGCAGCACGGCCGCGGCCCGGGCGCAACCCGACTCCAAGGTGTAATCACCTTCTTCACCCGGCCTTGTGCCGGGTTTTTTTTGATATGCGGCAAGTCGCCAGCCAGCCCGTGCCCGGACAATGGCAGGCTGCTGCTCGGCAGATTCATACACTGGAAAGGAAGACCAGATGGCCCGGAAATTTCCCCTGCACCCGGCGCACCCGGAGCGCATTTGCTGGGGCTGCGACAAATACTGCCCGGCCGACTCCCTGCAATGCGGCAATGGCTCCGGCCGCACCCAGCACCCGGCGGAAGTACTGGGCGAGGACTGGTATGAATACGGCGACTGGGGGCTGGAGGTGGAGCCGGAACAAAAATCGCTGACGCTGCCGGAGAAGGGCTGAACCCTGTTTTCGGGTGTTCCGGCTGCCGGCCAGGCTGCAGCCGCAGGCATCTGACAGCACGACTTGCTGCTTGTTTTCGACCCTTTTCATTCCATGGTTAAACCGTTGATTCGAATCAAGGAGGGGGATATGCCCGCGGGATGAAGATGCCGGCAACCAAGCATTACTGTCACGCTGGAGCCCTAACCATGAAGACCCCGCGCTTGTCCTGGCTGCCAAGAAGTGTGTTGCTGGCGGCCCTGCCTTTTTCCGTGTTGCAGGCCTGGGCGGATACCGCCACTACCTCGACTTCCGCCCCGGAGGCGAAATATCAGGGAGCCGCCTCGCCGCTGGTTTCCGAGCCCATGCACCAGAACATCAACCCCAAGGCCCCGCCGATGACCGAGGCGGAGTTCACCCACGCCAAGCAGATTTACTTCGAACGCTGCGCCGGCTGTCACGGGGTGTTGCGCAAGGGGGCCACCGGCAAGCCGCTGACACCGGACATCACCCTGACGCGGGGTACCGAATACCTGAAGACTTTCATCAAGTACGGTTCGCCAGCCGGCATGCCCAACTGGGGGACTTCCGGTGAGCTGACCGATGCCCAGGTGGATCTGATGGCGCGTTATGTGCAGCAGGAACCGCCGACTCCGCCGGAATTCGGCATGAAGGACATGCTGGGCACCTGGAAGGTGCTGATTCCGCCGGAAAAGCGGCCAACGCATAAAGAGAACAATCTGGATGTGGCCAACCTGTTCTCGGTCACCCTGCGGGACGCTGGCCAGATCGCGCTGATCGACGGCAATAGCAAGCAGATCGTCAGCGTGCTGAAAACCGGCTACGCCGTGCATATTTCGCGCCTGTCGCAGTCCGGCCGCTACCTGTACGTGATTGGCCGCGACGGCAAGATCAATCTGATCGACCTGTGGATGGCCAAGCCGGACACGGTGGCGGAAATCCGCATCGGCCTGGAAGCCCGTTCGGTGGAAACTTCCAAGTTCAAGGGCTTTGAAGACAAGCTGGCGGTGGCCGGGGCCTACTGGCCGCCACAGTACGTGATCATGGACGGCAACAGCCTCAAGCCGCTGAAGATTGTCGGCACCCGTGGCATGACGGTGGATAACGAATACCACCCGGAACCGCGCGTGGCCTCGATTGTGGCCAGCCACTACAAGCCGGAATTCGTCATCAATGCCAAGGAAACCGGCAAGATCATGATGGTGAATTATTCTGACCTGTCCAACCTGAAAACCACCACCATCGATGCGGCCAAGTTCCTGCATGACGGCGGTTTCGATACCACCGGCCGTTACTTCATGGTGGCTGCCAATGCCTCCAACAAGGTGGCGGTAGTGGATACCAAGCTGGACAAGCTGGCCGCGCTGGTGGATGTGGGCAAGACCCCGCACCCGGGCCGTGGTGCCAACTTTGTCGACCCGCAATACGGCCCGGTATGGGCCACCGGCCACCTGGGCGACGACAGCATCAGCCTGATCGGCACCGACCCGGACAAGCACAAGGCCCAGGCCTGGAAGGTGGTGCGGGTGCTCAAGGGGCAGGGCGGTGGTTCGCTGTTCATCAAGACTCACCCGAAATCCCACAATCTGTGGGTGGATACCGCGCTGAACCCGGATGCCGCGGTGAGCCAGAGCGCTGCCGTGTTTGACATCAATCATCTGGACAAGGGCTTTGTCACCCTGCCGATTGGCGAGTGGTCTGGCCTGGGCGATGGTGCCAAGCGCGTGCTGCAGCCGGAGTACAACAAGGATGGCAGCGAGGTGTGGTTCTCGGTGTGGAGCGGCAAGGACAAGCAATCGGCCATCGTGGTGGTGGACGACAAGACCCGCAAGCTCAAGGCCGTGATCAAGGACCCGCGCCTGATCACCCCCACCGGCAAGTTCAATGTGTTCAACACCCAGCACGATATTTATTGATTTGAAATAAGTCGTCGCCGTCCTTTCACTGTTGAAATCCGGCAGATCGTCCGCGGTCTGCCGGAACAAGGAGAGCAGCATGAAACATGTACTGATCGCGCTGGCCCTGGGTGGGCTGATGTCGGCCGGGCTGGCCCAGGCGGCCAGCGGGCCGGAACTGGCCAAGCAATACAACTGCCTGGCCTGCCACAGCGTGGATGCCAAGCTGGTTGGCCCGTCCTACAAGCAGGTGGCGGCCAAATACAAGGGGCAGGATGTCACCGCCAAGCTGATGCAGAAGGTGAAGGCGGGTGGTTCCGGCAGTTTTGGTGCCATTCCGATGTCGCCTAATCCGCAAGTGCCGGATGCCGACCTCAAGCAGCTGGTGACATGGATTCTGGCCCAGTAAGGCGTGGCATCTGTCTGGCGGCCTTGCTGGCTGCCAGCCTGTGCCAGCAGGCCACAGCAGCGCCACCGGCAGAGCCCCGTGCGGGTGAGCTGCTGCAACTGCTGCATAACGATTGCGGTGCCTGCCACGGGCTCAGTCTGAAAGGCGGGCTGGGCAGCCCGCTCACCCCCCAGGCGCTGGCCGGCAAACCGGCCGACAGCCTGGTGGCCACCATTCTCAATGGCCGCCCCGGCACCCCGATGCCGCCGTGGCGGCCTTTCCTTTCCGAAGAAGAAGCGCAATGGCTGGTTCAACTCTTGCAACAGGGCGGCGCACGCTAGCCCGACTGCTGGCACCGCTGCTGTGCCTGACTCTGGCAGCCTGCGCCACTACGCCACCCTTGCGTGGTACGGGCAATCTGGGCGTGGTGATCGAACGCGCCAGCGGCAGCGTGCAGATCGTCGACAACACCCATGAACAGGCGCTGGCACGGGTACAGGGCCTGGGTGATCTGTCCCATGCCTCGGTGGTGTTTTCTCCGGATGCCCGCCATGCCTATGTGTTTGGCCGCGATGGCGCCATCAGCAAGGTGGATTTGCTGACCGCCCGGCTGGAGACGCGGGTGGAGCAGGCCAGCAACAGCATAGGCGGTGCCATTTCCAGCGATGGCCGGGTGATTGCCGCACAGAATTACAGCCCCGGCGGGGTGAAGCTGTTTGATGCCGACAGCCTGGCCTTGCTGGCCAGTGTTCCCGCTGCTGCCGGACCCAATGGTCAGCCCTCGCGCGTAGTGGGTCTTGCCGACTTGCCGGGCAAGCGTTTTGCCTATGCGCTGTTTGATGCCGATGAAATCGATGTGCTGGACGCCAGCACGCCCACGGCACCCAAAATCCAGCGCTTCCAGCATATCGGCAAGCAGCCTTACGACGGGCTGGCCAGTGGCGATGGCCGCTATTTCATTGCCGGGCTATACGGCGAGGATGGCCTCGCCTTGCTGGATAGCTGGCATGCCGACGCCGGTGTGCGGCGCATTCTGGCCGGCTATGGTCGAGGCCGTCAGAGCATGCCGGTGTACAAGATGCCGCATTTGCGCGGCTGGTCCATCGCCGGGGATTACGCCTTCCTGCCTGCCATCGGCCAGCATGAAATATTGGTGGCCGACAACCGCAGCTGGGCGCAGGTGGCGACAGTGCCGGTGCTGGGCCAGCCGGTATTCGTGATGGCCGAACCGGGCGGGCGGCGGGTGTGGGTCAACTTTGCCTTCCCCGATAACGACAAGGTGCAGGTGATTGATGTGCCGACCCGGCAGCTAATCAAGACCCTGCAACCGGGCCGCGCCATCCTGCACATGGAATTCACCCCCCGTGGCGATGCGGTGTGGCTGTCCAGCCGTGACGACAACAAGCTGGTGGTGATCGACACCGCCACGCTCACCGTGCGCCGCACAATGCCGGCGCTGGAGCCATCCGGCATTTTCTTCAGCAGCCGTGCCAGCAGGATGGGGATGTGATGCCAGACCCTTCAAACCCTGGCGTACTGCCGCCGCGCAGCCTGCAGGCACTGGACCGTTGCCAGAAGCAGTTTCCGCTTAGTGCCACGCCCTTTGCCGACATGGCCGCCCTGCTGGGCGATGGCTGGACGGCCAGTGAGCTCATGCAGTTGTTGTTTACGGCCCGGCAGGCCGGTTTGCTCTCCCGGCTGGGGGCGGTGTTTGCCCCCAATACCGTGGGCAGCAGCACACTGGCCGCACTGGCTGTGCCGCCGGAGCGGCTGGATGCAGTGGCCGCCTTTGTAAGCAGCCATGCCGAGGTCAACCACAACTACCAGCGCGACCACCACTTCAACCTGTGGTTTGTGGTGACCGCCAGCGATGCCGCCGCCGTGGCCGAGGTGCTGTCGCGCATTCATCTGGCCACCGGACTGGCACCGCTCAACCTGCCCTTGCTGCGCGAATACCATATCGACCTGGGCTTTGCACTGGATGGCAGCGTGGCTGCGCGCCAGCCACAACCGCAGCCGAAACCAATACGCCCGGACTGGCGGCAGCAGCGCCTGCTGGCCGCCTTGCGAGACGGCCTGCCGCTGCAATTGCGGCCGTTCCAGCTGTTGGCCCGCGACTGCGGCCTGACCGAGCCGGAGGTGCTGCAGCAATTGCAAGCCTGGCAGCAGCAAGGCGTGCTGCGGCGCTTTGGCGCGGTACTGCGCCATGCCGAGCTGGGCTATCGCCACAACGCCATGTGCGTGTGGCAGATCGACGATGCCGCCCGTCGCGCAGCCATCGCCTGCCAGTTGGCGACAGAACCGGCGGTGACGCTGTGTTACGAACGCCCGGCGCGGCCACCGCACTGGCCTTACCAGCTGTTCTGCATGATTCACGCCAGTGATGCCGCCAGCCTGCACGCCATGCTGGATGATCTGGTCCGCCGCCACGCTCTGCAGGATTTTCCGCACGCGGTATTGCCCTCGATAAAACGCTACACCCAACGCGGAGCCTGTTATGGCCATCACGCATAGCCGGGCTGCGCTCAACCCGCTGGAAACCAGCATCGTCAACCAGCTGCAAGGTGGCTTTCCGCTTACCAGCCAGCCCTTTGCCCATGCCGCTGCCACCCTGGGTTGCAGCGAGCTGGCCTTGCGGCAAGGGCTGGATGGCCTGCTGCAGCGGCAGGTGCTGACCCGTTTTGGCCCGCTGTACCAGATAGAACGCATGGGCGGCTGCTTTGTGCTGGCGGCGCTGGCAGTGCCACCGGCACGCTTTGACGAAGTGGCGGCGGCAGTCAACAGCCTGCCGGCGGTAGCGCACAACTACCAGCGCAGCCACAAGCTCAATATGTGGTTTGTACTGGCCGCCGCCAGCCAGGCCGGGATTTCCGCCGCCTGTAGCGCCATCGAACTGCTGACCGGCCTCACCGTGCATGCCTTTCCCAAGCAGCGCGAATACTTTGTCGGCATGCGTTTTACCGTGGGCGGCCAGGCGGCGGTGGGGCAGGCCAGTGCCGGACGTGGCAGTCTGGATGAACAGCCCATGGTGCCGGAACTGGACGAGGACGACTGGCGGCTGATCCGCGCCAGCCAGGCCGGGCTGCCCTTGGTGGAGCAGCCCTACCGCCAGCTGGCCGACGCCCTGCAATTGCCAGAGCAGGAGGTGTTGAGCCGGCTGGGCCGCATGCTGGAGCAGGGCGTGATACGTCGCATCGGCGCGGTGCCCAACCACTACGCCATCGGCTACCGCGCCAACGGCATGGCGGTGTTTGATGTGGCGGATGAGCTGGTGGATGAGCTGGGCCAGCAACTGGGGCAGTTGGACTGCGTGAGCCACTGCTATCGCCGTCCGCGTCACTTGCCGCACTGGCCTTACAACCTGTTTGCCATGGTGCATGGCGACAATCGCCGCGCGGTACGCGAACAGCAGGCCGCGCTATTGCAATTGCTGGGCACGGCCTGCCGCCGCCATGCACTGCTGTTTTCCACCCGCATCCTGAAAAAGTCCGGCCTGCGGGTGTAAGCCGGGATTGATCCCGTTGATACGGGTCAAGGAGACGGGCAGGGGGCGGCCTGCACACTGATGGCCATCACCATTGCCGGAGCCAGCCATGCTGCGCCTGACACCCTATCTGCAAAGCCTGCTGGACCCGGCAGCTGCCCCCGCCCGTAGCGGCAAACCCGGCGGCCCGGTGGTGATCTGGAACCTGATCCGCCGCTGCAACCTCACCTGTCAGCATTGTTACTCCACCTCGGCCAACAAGGATTTCCAGGGCGAGCTGAGTACGGCAGAAGCCTGTGCGGTGATGGACGATCTGCATGCCTTTGGCGTGCGGGTGCTGATTCTGTCCGGCGGCGAACCGCTGCTGCGGCCGGATATCTTCGAGCTGGCCGCCCGTGCCAAGGCCATGGGTTTTTATGTCGGCCTGTCCAGCAATGGCACGCTGATTGACGAGCGCAATATTGCCGCGCTGGCGGCGGTGGGCTTTGACTATGTCGGTGTCAGTCTGGATGGCATTGGAGCCACCCACGACCGCTTCCGTCGCCTGGCCGGTGGCTACGAGCTGGCCTTGCGCGGCATGCGGCTGGCACGCGATGCCGGGCTGAAAGTGGGCCTGCGCTACACCATGACCGAAGACAATGCCGACGACTTGCCTGCGCTATTGCAGCTACTGGCAGTGGAAGAAATCGACAAGTTTTATTTTTCCCATCTCAACTATGCCGGGCGCGGCAACAAGCACCGGGCCGACGACGCCCGCCAGCCGCGTACCCGCTGGGCGATGGACTTGCTGATCGAGTCCTGCCTGCAGCACATCCGCGCGGGCAAGCCGCGTGATTTCGTTACCGGCAACAACGATGCCGATGCGGTGTACCTGCTGCACTGGGCTGCGCGTCATTACCCGGCACAGGCGGCGCAGCTGCGCCAGCGCCTGCTGGCCTGGGGTGGCAACGCCAGCGGGGTGAACGTGGCCAATATCGACAATCTGGGCAATGTGCACCCGGACACCATGTGGTGGAAGGTGACGCTGGGCAATGTGCGCCAGCGGCCGTTTTCCGCCATCTGGCAGGATCTGTCCCACCCGCTGCTCGCCGGGCTGCGCCAGTCGCCACGGCCGGTGGAAGGGCGCTGCGCCGCCTGTCAGCATCTGGCCATCTGCAATGGCAATACCCGGGTGCGCGCCTGGGAGCTGACCGGCAATTTCTGGGCGGCGGACCCGGCCTGTTATCTGAGCGATGAAGAAGTAGGGGTGGCCAGCGGCGTGCATGCGCTGGCACCGCTGACGCCATGGCAAAAGGAAACAGCATGATGAAACGCTGGCTTGTTTTGTTTGCCCTGACCCTCAGCCTGCCGCTGCATGCTGCTCCCGCAGCGGACATGGATCCATCCGCCGCCGCGCAGTTATACGGCCAGCATTGCCAAAGCTGTCACGGGGCCGACCGCTTGGGCGGCATGGGCCCGGCCTTGCTGCCGGAAAGCCTGGAGCGGCTGAAACCCGCCGAAATCAGCAACACCATCCGTCAGGGGCGCAGCGCCACCCAGATGGCCGGTTTTGCCGGCCAGCTGAGCGAGGAGCAAATCAAACAGCTCACCGCCTATGTACAAAGTGCTCCGGCCACGCCGCCACGCTGGAGCGATGCCGACATGCGCGCCTCGCACCGCCAGCCGGTGGCACTGTCCAGCCTGCCGGCCAAGCCGCAATACACAGCCAATCCGCTCAACCTGTTTGTGGTGGTGGAGGCAGGCGACCACCATGTCACGGTGCTGGATGGCGACCGCTTCCGGCCCATTACCCGTTTTGCCAGCCACTATGCGGTGCATGGCGGGCCCAAGTTTTCGCCCGATGGCCGCTTTGTCTATTTTTCCAGCCGTGATGGCTGGGTGACCCAGTACGACCTGTACAGCCTGCAAGTGGTGGCGGACATCCGCGTGGGCCTGAACACGCGCAATATCGCGGTATCGGATGACGGCAACTGGATTCTGGCCGGCAACACCCTGCCGCAAACGCTGGTGCTGCTGGACGCGCACGGCCTGGCCCCGGTGAAAACCATTGCGGTGCGTGATGCGGCCGGTCATCCGTCGCGGGTGTCCGCCGTGTACGAAGCCGCACCGCGCCACAGCTTTGTGGTGGCGTTAAAAGATGTGCCGGAACTGTGGGAAATCAGCTACGACCGACACGCCGCGCCGGTTTACCCCGGACTGGTGCATGACTACCAGATGGGCGAGGCGCTGGCGCAGCCGGGTTTCCTCACCCCGCGCGTGACGCCGCTGTCCATGGTGCTGGACGATTTTTACTTCGACCCGTCTTATCAGCATGTGCTGGGTGCCTCGCGCAGCGGTCAGGCGCAGGTCATCAGCCTGGATGCGCGCAGCAAGGTGGCGGACCTGCCGCTGGATGGCATGCCGCACCTGGGTTCCGGCATCAGCTTCGAGCGTGATGGCCACCGTATCATGGCCACGCCCAATCTCAAGGGCGGCCAGCTCAGTTTCGTCGACATGGACAGCTGGCAGTTGATCAGGCAGGTGCAGCTGCCGGGGCCGGGCTTTTTCCTGCGCAGCCATGAAAACACGCCCTATGCCTGGGCCGATTCCATGATGAGCGCGCACAAGGACATGCTGTCCATCATCGACAAGCGCAGCCTCAGCGTGGTGCGCCAGCTGGTGTTGCGGCCGGGCAAGACCACCGCCCATGTCGAGTTCACCCGCGATGGCCGTCATGCGCTGGTGTCGGTGATGGAAAACCCCGGCGAGCTGATTGTGGTGGATGCGCAGACCCTGCGCGAAGTGGCGGCGCTGCCCATGGCCAAGCCGATTGGCAAATACAATGTGTTCAACAAGGTCAACCGTTCGGAAGGGACCAGTCACTGAAGCCGGCAGTCTTTGAAACCACCGAATGCCAGCGCGCATGCGCCATGCTGGTTCTACGCCGTTTGGCGTAGTTGCCTGATGCTTTGTGTGCATGGCGATGTCGGTGCTGGCGGCCTATAGTCGGCGGCATGACGGGTGCGTGCACCCGGCCCGCCTTTGGAAAAATCATGCAAACAGTCGATATTCCCGCTTTCTTGCGGCATCAGCCTTTGTTCCAGCAACTGTCTCCGGCGCAGATCGAGGCGCTGGTGCCCTTTACCCACGAAGTGCGTGGCAGCAAGGGGCAGGTGATCTTCCAGAAGGGCGACCCGTGTGATGGCATGTTCCTGGTGGTGTATGGCCGGGTGAAACTGGCCATTTCCTCGTCTCAGGGCAGTGAAAAGGTGATGGAAATCATCCATCCGGGCCAGAGCTTTGGCGAGGCGGTGATGTTTCTGGGCAAGCCCTGCCCGGTGATGGCGCAGCTACTGGAGGATGGCTTTTTGCTGAAAGTGGAGGCGCAAGGCATCAATCAGGCCATCGAAAAAGACCCGGCCTTTGCCCGCCGCCTGCTGGCCGGCCTGTCGATGCGGCTGCACGGCCTGGTGCGCGATGTGGAGCGCTACACCATTGAAACATCGCTGCAACGGATGGTGGGTTATCTGTTGCAGAACGCCGACCTCACCGTGCCGATGCCGCTGGTGACGCTGCCGGTCAACAAGAACCTGATTGCCTCGCGGCTGAACCTGACACCGGAAACCCTGTCGCGCATGTTGCACCAGCTGAGTGAAGCGCAACTGATCGAGGTGAACGGCCGGGAAATCAGCCTGCTGAATGTGGACGGCCTGCGCCAGAGCGCCGACTAGGCGGCCCTGCCTGCGGTGACAAGCAAAAAACGCCTGACTGTGTCAGGCGTTTTTCTTTGCCGGGCAGGCTTACCACTTGTAGCTAAGGGTGGCGCTGATATTGCGCTTTTCGCCGTAGTAGCAGGCATAGCTGCTGTAGCACGATGCCACGTAGGTCTTGTTGGCCAGGTTGTTGGCGTTGATCTGCAGCGTGCTGCCCTTGAGCGACGGGCTGAACCGGCCCAGTTGCAGCCGCAGGCGCAGGTCGTACAGCGTGACACCCGGAATGGTCAGGGTGTTGGCGCTGTCGGCCCACATCCAGCCGGTATGGCGAATGCCGCCGCCCAGATTGATGCCGCTGTCAAAGGCATAGTCCAGCCAGGCGGTGGCCTTGTGTGCCGGTGCCAGATACGGCGTCTTGCCCTGGTTGCTGCCTTCGGTCACTTCCATGTCGGTATAGGTGTAGCCCGCCAGCAGCGACAGGCGCTGGCTCAGCCTGGCATTGGCTTCCAGTTCCACGCCGCGTGAGCGTACCTTGCCGATGGGGTCGTATTTGAAGGTGGTGGCGTTGTACTGGGCGACATTGCTTTGGCGCAAGTCGTAAATGGCCGCCGACAGCTGGATGTCGCTGCCTGGCTGGTAACGGATGCCGACTTCGCTTTGCTTGCTTTGCATCGGCTTGAGCACATTGCCATGGGTATCGGTGGCATAGGCCTGGCTCGGGTCGAAGCCTTCGCTATAGCTCAGGTAGGGGCTCAGGCCATTGGCCGCCTGGTAGACCAGACCCAGCCGACCGGTAGTCTTGCCGCCATCCCAGCTGTTGCTCACGCCGGTGCCGGTATTGGTTTCCGATACTTTGGCCTGATCGTGGCGCAGGCCGGCGGTCAGCTTCCAGTTATCCAGCGCCATCTGGTCCTGCAGGTAGACGCCGGTCTGGTCGCGCTTGCGGTCGAAGTATTTGTAGGACAGCGGGTGGCTGCTGTCGTCATAGACGGTGTTGAAGGGGTTGATGGTGGTGCCGGTGTAGGTATAGGAGTTGTCGCCCTTGTTGCGGCTGGTCTGGTAGTCCAGCCCGGCCAGCACGGTGTGCCTGAGTCCCAGCGCACTGAAGCGGGCTTCCAGGTTGTTGTCGATGATGTGGGCGGTGGAGCGCTCGCTGGAGCGGGCATAGGTGCGGTTGAGCAGGTCGGAGCTATCCGACACCCAGCCCACGTCGGAGTACTGGCTCAGGTCGGTCTTGCTCAGTTGCAGGCGGTATTGCTGGCGGAAGGTCAGCGCGTCGTTGATGCGGTGTTCCAGCTGATAACCAAAGTATTGCTGATCGCGGCTCATGCCGTCGCCACTGGAGCCTTCGTTGAAGCTGGTGGAGATGGTCTTGCCGTTATGCGGTACCACGGTGCCGTAGTAGGGCAGGGTGCCGTGGTAGCCGGTGCTGGGGTCTTTCTGCAAATAGGCTTGCAGCAGCAGATTGGTACTGTCGCTGATTTTCCAGTTGAGCGAGGGCGCCAGTACATAGCGCTCGGTGCTGGCACCGTTTTGCTGCTGGTCGGCGGCGCTGTCCTTGGCAACCAGGCGGTAGGACAAGTCGTCGCGCCCGGCCACGGCACCGCCAAAATCCAGCCCCAGTGAGCGTTGCTGGTGGTTGCCCACTGTTAATGACAACTCGTGGTAGTCCGATTGCAGCGGGCGCTTGCTGGTGATGGCCACCACGCCGCCGGGCGCGGCCTGGCCATAGCTGGCGGATGCCGGCCCGCGTACCACGTCCAGCCTTTCCACCACGTAGGGGTCAATCTGCAGGGTGTTGTAGCCATCCGGGTCGCCAAACAGGCGCAGTCCATCCAGAAATTCATTGGCAGTGGGGTGATCGCTGAAACCACGCAACACGATGTAGTCGTAGCGGGTGGTGGAGCCTACTGCGCCGGTAAATACCCCCGGGGTGTAATTGAGTGCTTCGCTGATGGTGCGGGCTTGCTGGTCCTCGATTTGCTGGCGAGTGACCACCGATACCGCCTGCGGAATGTCCTGCAGCGGCGTATCGGTTTTGCTGGCGCTCTTGCTGCTGCCCACCTGATAACCCTGTGTCGGTGCCAGCGCATCATTGCGCTGCTCTGCGTTCACTTTCACCGTTTCCAGCGTAGCGCTGTCCGTGGCGGCATAAGCCTGTTGCACCGCCAGCGCCAGGCTGGCCATGCACACTGCGTGACCCAGTGCCAGGCTGGCAGACGGGTTCTTCTTGCTGTTGTTCATCACTGTTTCCTTGATGGGTGACGGATACCACCTCCCGCGTCCGGCCCCCTGCCGGCGTGCTGAACGGGAAGCATTCGACCATGCCTGCGGCGTGTGGCCGCAGCAGAGTTGATGCAATAATGCTATTGATAATTATTATCATTCGCAATAATATTGTGAAAATTCTGATTGCAGGAGTGGCATTCATGACAACTAGCAGCATGCAGCGCGCTGGCAGGCAGGCTTCCTGTAAGCCCCTGGCGGGTTGCTAAGCACCCGCCGGGACAGCCTTGTCCGTCCGGTTTGCCCAGACAGTGGCCCGCCGGTACCGGGCCTCCCACCCACTGGCCCAGCCAGTACCCGGAGCGATGAAAACATGAAGCAGATTTTTGTCCCGCAAGCAGTCATTCCTGTGTTGTCTGTCAGGAGGGCGCTGTAATGAACAGCAAGATCCACGACTTTGTTGCCATTGGCATCGGCCCCTTCAACCTGGGCCTGGCCTGCCTGAGCCAACCGCTGGACGGGCTGGATGGTGTGTTTCTCGATCAGGCCAGCGGCTTTGACTGGCACCCCGGCATGCTGCTGGAAAATGCCACGCTGCAAACGCCGTTCCTGGCCGACCTGGTGACGCTGGCCGACCCCACCAGTCGCTTCAGTTTTTTGAACTACCTCAAGCAAAGCGGGCGGATTTACGCGTTTTACATCCGCGAAGACTTTTTCATGCTGCGTCAGGAGTACAACCAGTACTGCCAGTGGGTGTGCGCCCAGCTGGAGAGCCTGCGCTGGCAGCGCCGGGTAGAGCGGGTGGAATACGACGAAATCAATCACCTCTATCAGGTGCATTGCCACAACCTGGCCACCGGTGAGGCCGAGCTATACCGTGGCCGCCATCTGGTACTGGGTACCGGCACCGTGCCGCTGTGGCCTGAGTGCTGCCAGTCGGTGCAGCAGCAGGCCAGCCACTCCGCCAGCTATCTGGCGGACAAGGCCGCCTTGCAGCGCCAGCCTTCCATCACCATCGTCGGCAGCGGGCAAAGCGCGGCGGAGATTTATTACGACCTGCTGCAGGACATCGACCGCTATGGCTACCAGCTGAACTGGCTCACCCGCTCGCCGCGTTTCTTCCCGCTGGAATACACCAAGCTGACGCTGGAGCTGACTTCGCCGGAATATGTGGATTACTTCCACCAGTTGCCGCTGCCGCAGCGCGACCAGTTGTTGCAGCAGCAAAAAGGCTTGTTCAAGGGCATCAATGCCAGCCTGATCAACGACATTCACGAACTGTTGTACCGCAAGCACCTGAACGGCACGCCAGACACCCTGCTGCTGGCCAATACCGCGCTCACCGATTGCCGGCATGACAAGGCCAGCGGGCGCTTCGTGCTCAGCCTGCAGCAGCAGGAACAACAGCAGGACTTCCAGCTGGAAACCGCCGCTCTGGTGCTGGCCACCGGTTATGGCTACCGCCAGCCAGACTTCCTGGCACCGGTTGCCGGGCGCATCCAGCGTGATGCCCGCGGCCGCTTTGCCGTAGCGCGCGATTACAGCATCGATGCCGACCACCGCCTGTTTGTGCAAAACGCCGAACTGCACACGCATGGCTTGTCGTCGCCGGACCTTGGCATGGCGTGCTATCGCAATGCCCGGCTGATACGCAGCATGACCGGTGTTGCCCACTATCCGGTGGAGCAGCGCATTGCCTTCCAGCAATTCACCGTGCCGCATTCGCAACCCGCGCCGGAGCGCATGAGCGCATGAGGCGGGTATTGCTGACCCTGACCAGCCTGGCGGTGGTGGGCGATGCGGTATTGCTGCCGTTTTATCCCCAGTACTTTGCCAGCCGCTTCGGGGTGAACGATGCCAGCCTGGTGGGCAATTACCTGGCTGCCATGTGCCTGGTGGTGATGCTGGCGCTGCCCGTCTGGGCGGCGCTGGCACGGCGGGTGGCCTTGCTGCGGCTATTGCCTGTCACCCAACTGGCCGCCGCCTTGCTATGCCTGTGCAGCGCCTACAGCAACGGCATGGCGGCCTTCTGGCTGGCCTCGCTGAGCATGGTGGCGTGCAAGGCCAGCTATCTGCTGATCTACCCGCTGCTGATGAGCCAGACCCCACGGCAACAGCATGGCAGCCTGATCGGCCTGCTGTCGGTGATTGTCCACTTTGGTGGCATTGGCGGCGCCTTGCTGGGCGGTGCCTTGCTGGGCCTGTTGCCACCGGGCGATATCTTCTTGCTGATGGCGCTGGCAGACCTGCTGCAGATGGCCCTGTGCCTGTGGCTGCGCTGGCATCCGCATGCCTCATCTGCGGTTGCGGAGACAGAGCAGGAACAGGCAGCCAGCCCGCAGGCGGCAGGTGCTGCGCTGTGGCGGCTGGGACTGCTGATGCTGTTGTTCTACTGCAGTGCCTATCTGGTGCGCGGCTTCTTTGCCCTGTACTGGCAGCAGCAAAGCGGTATCGACAACAGCCTGCTGGCCGCAGCGGTGTTTGCCCTGCCTGCTGCCATGGCCTTGCTGGGTTTGTGGCATGCGCGGCGGCGTTCGCAGCGTGGCCTGACGGCAACTGCTGGCCTGCGCCACCTGTGGTGGCTGGGAGCGGCCGGTCTGCTGTTGCAGGCCCAGCCCTGGCTGCCACTGCTGTTGCTGGGGCGCTGCCTGTTTGGCTGGGCGCTGTTCCAGCTGACGGTGTGGCTGGACCTGCAATTGTTCCGCCACAGCAGCCCGGCACGCTATGCCCGTGACTACAGCCGCATCAGCCTGTGCCAGAACCTGGGCGTGTTGCTGTCCTCTTCCGCCGCCGGTGTGCTGGTGGCAGGCCATGGCTTGCTGGCCCCGTTTGTGGCTGCGGCGCTGGGGCTGCTGCTGTGCTGGCTGTTATCCCCTGTATTGCTGCGGGAACCTGCCCCGGCGCTTTCCCAAGGAGTTTGCCCATGACGGCGCGTTTACCTTTGTTCACCCGTCAGGTGGAGGGTTTTGGCTGCTTTCGCCTGCATGCCTTGCGCATTCCCGAGGACATCCCCTTGCTGCATGACTGGGTGCAGCGTGATTACGCCCGCTACTGGGGCATGCAGGGGCATGCGCTGGCAGCGGTCACTGCCGCCTATGCCAGCTTGCAGGCCAGTGGCCATGCCCAGGCCTGGCTGGCCTGGCTGGACGATGCACCGGCTTTCCTGATGGAGCGCTACGACCCGGCCCATGACGAACTGGGCCGCCATTACCCGGTGCAGCCCGGCGATATCGGCATGCATCTGCTGCTGGCCCCGCCAGAGCAGCCGCGCAGCGGTTTTAGCCGGGTGGCGATGGATACGGTGCTGGCGGCCCTGTTTGCCGAACCGTCCGTCCGCCGCGTCGTGGTGGAGCCGGATGTGCGTAACGACAAGATCCACCAGCTCAACCGCTATGCCGGCTTTGTCTATCACGGCGAAATCGCGTTGCCGCACAAGCGCGCCGCGCTGGCTTTCTGCACGCGGGCGCAGTTTGACGCCCATCTGCAAGCCATCGCCGACCAGGCCGCGTGTGCACTCTGACAACATTTACCCTGCCGGGGCAGCCGCTGTCAGGCGGCCACGCCCTGGTGCAAGGAACACCATGCAAAACGTCAATCATCAACATCCGCAACAACTGGTTTCCCATCTGCAGCCGGCCATCTGGGCCAAGGTCAACCGCCTGCTGCTGCGCAAGGCCATTGCCGAGTTTTCCCACGAACTGTTGCTGACACCCGAACTGCAGCAACAAGAGGACGGCTGGGGCGAATACCGCCTGCCCATTCCGGATGGCAGCGGCGCATACACTTTCCGCGCCCGTGTGCTGGCGCTGGAGCACTGGCTGATCGACCCGGCATCCATCCAGCGCATCGTGCGGGGTGCCGCTGCCGAGCTGGACGCGCTGGCTTTCATCATCGAATTCAAGGCGGTGCTGGGCATTGGCGACGACATGATGCCGGTGTACCTGGAGGAAATCAGCAGCACCCTGTATGGCAGTGCCTACAAGCATGCCCGTGGCGGGCTGAGTGCCGAGGAACTGACCCGGGCGGATTTCCAGTCGGTGGAAACCTCGATGATGGAAGGGCACCCGGGCTTTGTCGCCAATAACGGCCGTATCGGCTTCGATGCGGTGGATTACCTGCGCCATGCGCCGGAAGCCGCGGCGCCGCAGCGCCTGATCTGGCTGGCGGTGCACAAGGCGCGCGCCACCTTCTCGTGCGCGGCCGATCTGGACTACCAGCGCCTGCTGCAAGAAGAACTGGGCAGCGAGGTGCTGGCCGGTTTTGCCCGCCAGCTGGCTGCGCAGCAACTGGACATGGACGACTACCTGCTGATGCCGGCCCACCCCTGGCAGTGGTTCAACAAGCTGGCCATTTCCTTTGCGCCGGAGGTGGCACAGCGCCATATCGTCTGCCTGGGGTATGGCGAGGATGCCTATCTGGCGCAGCAGTCCATCCGCACCTTCTACAACATCAGCCAGCCGCAGCGCCGCTATGTGAAAACTGCGCTGTCCATTCTCAATATGGGCTTCATGCGCGGGCTGTCGCCGTATTACATGCTGGCCACCCCGGCCATCAACGACTGGATCCGCCAACTGGTGGATAGCGATGCCTACCTGCGCCAGCAAGGCTTTGCCATTTTGCGCGAAGTGGCGTCCATCGGTTTTCGCAATCCCTATTTCGACAACGGCATCAGCAAGGACTCGCCGTACAAGAAGATGTTGTCGGCGCTGTGGCGTGAAAGCCCCGCTGCCTTGCTGGGGCCTGGCAAACGGCTGATGACCATGGCTGCGCTGCTGCATATCGATGCCGCCGGGGAGTCCTTGCTGGCGGCGCTGATCAGGAGTTCCGGCCTGGACGCGCGCAACTGGGTGGCGCGTTATCTGCAAGCCTATCTGGCACCGCTGCTGCATTGCTTCTATGCCCACGAGCTGGTGTTCATGCCACACGGGGAAAACCTCATCCTGCAGCTGGAAAACAATATCCCGCAGCGCGCCATCATGAAGGACATCGCCGAGGAAGCCGCCATCCTGAACCCGGACGCCGCCTTGCCGCCTGCGGTAGCACGGCTGGCGGTGAAGGTGCCGGAACACATGAAGCTGCTGGCCTTGTTCACCGATGTGTTCGACGGTTTCTTCCGCTACCTGTCTGCCATTCTGGATGAGCATTGCGGCCTGCCGGAGCAAGCATTCTGGCAGGAGGTGGCCCAGTGCGTGCGCACTTACCAGGCGCAATTCCCGCAGCTGGCCGAGCGCTTTGCCCGCTACGACCTGTTCATGCCGGAGTTTGACCGCTCATGCCTCAACCGGCTGCAACTGGGCAATAACCAGCAAATGCTGGACCTGGCCAACCCGGCCGGCAACCTCAAGTTTGCCGGCACCTTGCGCAATCCGCTGGCTGATCATGTGTCCGACTGAGCGGGCCGCAGGCAGCACACTGCCGCTGGGCCGTTTGCTGCCGCTGCTGGCCCGGGCGCTGCCCGGGCTGGAGGGCCGGGTAGGGCTGCCCGCGCCGGATGAGTTTGCCATTGGCAGCGCCAGTGCGGCCATCGGCCAACTGCTGCTGCACCTGCGTCAGCAGCATCCGGAAGCCGGCCCGCATTACTGGGGCTGCCGCAGCTGGAGCCTGCTGCTATGGCAGCCCGCCTATGCCACGGTGCTGGCGGTGGAGCTGGCGGCAGTGCTGCCGGATTTCAGCGCCATGCAGCAGCGTTTGCTGCCCGGCATGGTGGCCGGTTTCAGCCTGCCGGAGCAAATGCTGCAGCCTGCCGCTATAGCCAGCCTGCGTCAGCAGGCCGCGCGGCAACTGACGGAGATGGCCGACTGCCTGCATGCCCAGCTACACGCCCAGCAGCCATTGCACCCCAAGCTGGCAGGCCGCTTGTTGGCCGATTGTGTGGCCGCCGCCTTGTTGCGGGTGCAGCAGCAGCGCCCGGTGCTGGATAACGCCACCGTGACCGACTGGTGTGGGCAGTGGCTGGATGCAATGCAACTGCCGCAGGCCAGCGGGCTGTGGCCGGTGGCGCTGGAGCAGGGCGGCGAGCGGCTGGCACTGGAGCGGCGTGCCTGCTGCCAGCATTTTCGCCGCTGTGAGGGGACACTGTGCAGTACGTGTCCGAAATTGAAACCGGCAGCGCGCATTGCGCTGCTCAGACAGGAGTGGGCACAACAAGATGTTGAGCTTGCATGATATCCAGGTGCGGCGTCAGGGGCGCTGCCTGTTGCAGTTACCAGCCTTGCAGCTGGACGGGACGGCATTCACCGTCATTCTGGGGCATAACGGCTCCGGTAAATCCACCCTGATGAATGTATTGGCGCGCCAGTTGCAGCCGGACCGGGGGCAGGTGCTGCTCAATGGCGCACCCAGCGCCCGCCTGTCCGCCCGCCAGTTTGCCCGCCAGGTGGCGTACTTGCCGCAGCGGCTGCCGGACGCAGCCGGACTGACGGTGGCCGAACTGGTGGCCTTGGGGCGTTACCCCTGGTGCGGGGTGTTTGGCCGCTGGCGGGAACAGGATAGCGCCGTGGTGGCACAGGCGATGGCCGATGCCGATGTCAGCCAGTATGCCGCGCGGGCGGCGGACAGCCTGTCCGGTGGCGAGCGCCAGCGGGCCTGGATAGCCATGCTGCTGGCCCAGCAATCGCCGTTGCTGCTGCTGGATGAGCCCACCTCGGCGCTGGATCTGGCCCATCAATACGAAATGATGGGCCTGCTGCGCCGCCTCAACCAGCAAACCGGACGTGGCGTGGTGGTGGTGCTGCATGATCTGAACCTGGCCGCCCGCTTTGCCGACCGCATCATCGCCTTGCAGCGTGGTGCCCTCTATTTTGACGGCAGCCCGCTGGAGTTATTGCATTCGCCGCGGCTGTCCGGCCTGTACGGCATTGAAATCCGCTTGCTGGAGCAGGCCGGGCAGGCCTGTCCGGTGGCGGTGGTGGCCTGATATGGAGCATGTGATTGCCAAGCCCGGCCAGAGGGCCGGGGCGCATGGTCATCTGCGCTGGATATTGCCGGTGCTCTGTCTGCTGGCTGGCTTGCACCTGTGGCTTAACGGAGGCATGCCGCCTGCCGGGCCGTGGTGGCAGCAGCAGGACATTGCCAGCCTGCAGTTTTATTACGCCAGCCTGCCACGCATGGTGATGGCGCTGCTGGCCGGGGCGGCACTGGGCTTGTCCGGCAGCGTGCTGCAACAACTCAGCGGCAATCGACTGGTGTCTCCCATGACGCTGGGCATTTCATCGGGTGCCTGGCTGGGTGTGGTGCTGGCTGCCGTGGTACTGCCCGACAATCCCTCCTTGAGCAGCGGCTGGCCAGCCTTGCTGGGTGCCATGCTGGCGCTGGGGCTGGTCTTGCTGCTGGCCGGACCGCGCGGGCTGAACGGCTTGCCGCTGGTGCTGGCCGGCATGGCGGTGAATCTGCTGCTGGGCGGCATGGCCACCATGCTGGTGTTATTGCACGACCAGTACGCCAGCAATCTGTTTGTCTGGGGGGCCGGCGATCTGGCGCAAATAGACTGGCAATGGGCGCAGTGGCTGTGGCCGCGCCTGCTGCCTGCCGTGTTGTTGCTGTGGCTGGCACCCCGGCCACTGGCCATGCTGTCGCTGGGTGTGGCTGCCGCGCGCGGCCGAGGGCTGGCACTGGGCACCATTCTGCTGTTGCTGCTGGCGGCACTGTGGCTGAGTGCGGTGACGGTGACGGCGGTGGGGCTGATCGGTTTCATCGGCCTGCTGGCCCCCAATCTGGCCCAGTTGCTGGGCGCGCGCCGTCCGCTGGCGCAACTGGCCTGCAGTGCGCTGCTGGGGGCGGCTTGCTTGCTGGGCAGCGATTGTCTGGCACTGGCCATCGGCCACTGGGCGGGCAGCAGCCTGCCCAGCGGCGCGGTGACTGCCTTGCTGGGCGGGCCGCTGCTGCTGTGGCTGGTACGGCGCAGCATGAACGCGGCACAGCACACTGCGATGTTGCAGATGCCGGGCAGTCAGCGTCAGTGGCGCAAGCGTAACTACCTGCTGCTACTGGGGGCCTTGTTGGGTCTGTGCTGGCTGAGTATCGCACTGGCCCCCGGCCCCGACGGCTGGCAATGGCAGTGGCCGGATGCCTTGTTATGGTCGCTGCGCTGGCCGCGCAGTCTGGTGGCCCTGAGTGCCGGGGCGGGCCTGGCGCTGGCTGGCGTGCTATTGCAGCGGCTGCTGCGTAACCCGCTGGCCAGTCCCGATCTACTCGGCCTGTCGGCTGGCTCCACCTTGTGCATGCTGCTGGTGGCCGCTTGCCTGGGGCGGTCCTTGCTGGAGGACGGCATCATGTTTGCCTTGCTGGGGGCCTTGCTGGTGCTGGCTGTTTTGCTATGGCTGGGCCGTCGCCACCAGTATGCGCCGGGCATGATGGCGCTCAGCGGCATTGCCCTGGCCGCCATGCTGGATGCCATGTTGCAAACGGTGCTGGCCAGGGGCACGCCGGACAGCCTGGCGGTATTGGCATGGTTGTCCGGTTCCAGTTACCGGGTGACACCGTCGCAGGCAGTGTGGCTCAGCCTGGCCGTGCTGCTGTTGGCCGCGCTGGCCCTGGCCTGCCAGCGCGTGCTGACCCTGCTTGGTCTGGGTGATGGCCTGGCACAAGGCCGTGGCCTGCATCTGGCTGCCGCCCGTCTGGGCCTGCTGCTGCTGGTGGCCTTGCTGACTGCTGCGGTGACTGCGGTACTGGGGCCGGTGGCGTTTCTGGGCCTGCTGGCACCGCATATTGCCAGCATGCTGGGTGCGCGGCAGGCGGCAACACAGCTGCTGGTGGCCGCCTTGCTGGGGGCCGGTTTGCTGCTGCTGGCCGACTGGCTGGGGCGGGTGGTGATTTACCCGCGGCAATTGCCGCTGGGCATGCTGGCATCGGTTTTGTGCGGTTGTTATTTCCTGTTGTTGCTGGGGTGGCAGCGCCTGCGGCGTGGAGGTGGGCAATGAGGCGTGGCTGGTTTTTTGTCCTGTTGTGGTGGCTGCTGGCCTGCCCGGCCATGGCTGGTGGGGTGGATGAACTGAAGGCGGCACCGGCCATGCCGGCAGCCAAGCGTATTGTGGCGCTCAGCTGGGAGGCGGCGGAAAACCTGCTGGAGCTGGGAATCACTCCGCTGGCGGTAGCGGATGCCGACGACTACCGGCGCTGGGTGGCGCAGCCATTGTTACCCGCCGGAGCGCTGTCGGCGGGCAGCCGGCTGGAGCCGAACCTGGAATTGCTGGCCAGTCTGAAGCCTGATCTGATCCTGAGCAGTCCGGTGCTGGGTGCCTTGCGCCCGCGGCTGCAAGCCATTGCGCCGGTGCTGACCATCGATGCTTTCCGCCCGAACGAGGACCATGCCCAGGCAGCCGAAGCCATTTTCCTGCAACTGGGCCGGGTGCTGGGCCGCCAGCCGCAGGCTAGAACCAGGCTGGGCCAGCTGGCACAGGGCTTTGCGCAATTGCGTCAGCAATTGCAGGCACATGGTGCACGGCGTCTGCCACGGGTGCAGGTCATCCGTTTTGCCAATGCCTCCAGCGTGTATGTATATGGCAGCAATGCCATGCCGGTGCTGGCCTTGCGCCGGCTGGGGCTGAACACCACCAGCACGCCGGCGGCTTCGGTATGGGGGATCAGCCAGCAGCGGGTGGTGGATCTGGCAGCCTGGGGAGACGAGGTGGTGCTGTATCAGCAACCGTTTGCCGAAGCGGGGCGGCTGTTTATCAGCCCGCTGTGGCAGGGCATGCCCTTTGTCCGGCAGCAGCGGCTGGCGGCGGTGGCGCCAGCCTGGAGTTATGGCGGGGTGGGCTCACTGTATTACCTGGCCCAGCGCATGACGGCCGCCTTGTTGCAGTTGCCCTTGCTGGCTGACAGGCCGGTGGCGGCAAACATGCCTAGCCGCCGGTCATCGACATGAAACGGACCACCTGTTGTGGCTGCTGGATGAATTCGTGTTTTTCCGGTTTCAGTTCGATGGCGGCACGAATGGCGACTTCCAGCTCGGCGTCGCTGCAGCCGGCGCGCAGTAGCGGGCGCAGTTCCAGTTGTTCTTCCTGACCCAGGCACATGTACAGCGTGCCATCCACCGATAGCCGCACCCGGTTGCAGGTGGCGCAGAAGTGCTGCGACAGCGGCGTGATCAGGCCCAGGGTGAAGCTGGCATCGGCGTTTTGCCAGTAAGAGGCCGGGCCGCCGCCCAGGCTGCGGCTGCTGGCAACCAGGCCGTGCTGGCGGGTGAGTTTGTCCAGCAACTGGCTCAGGTCCAGCCCTTGTGCGGCCTGGCCGGTACTGCCCATCGGCATGGCTTCGATCAGGCGCAGCACAAAACCCTGCTCCATGCAGTAGGCCAGCATGGATTCGATATCGCCGTCATTTACCCCGGCCAGCGGCACCATATTGATCTTGATATTGGCAAACCCTGCCGCTTTGGCCGCCGCCAGCCCTGACAGCACCTTGTCCAGGCTGTCGCTGCCACTGATGCTGGCCACACAGTCGCGGCGCAGCGAATCCAGGCTGATGTTGAGCCGGTGCAGGCCGGCGGATTTAAGTGGTGCGGCCAGGCTGGCCAGCTGGGTGCCATTGCTGGTGAGCGACAGGTCTTCAACCCCCGGCAGTGCTGCCAGCGTGCCTACCAGTTGCGGCAAGTCACGCCGCAGCAGCGGTTCGCCGCCGGTCAGGCGGAAGCGGCGCGTGCCCAGCCGGGCAAAGGCGGCCACCACGCGCTCAATTTCGTCAAAGCGCAGCCAGTTGGCCGGTTCCTCGAAGCCCTTGAAGCCTTTGGGAATGCAGTAGCTGCAACGCAGGTCGCAGCGGTCGGTGACGGACACCCGCAGATAGTCGATGGTTCTGCCAAAACGGTCGGACAGCATGGCTGGCACCAGAAGGGGAGAATGGCTGCCAGTGTAGGCTGAGCGTGGCGGCTTGCCAGTTGGCCAGTGGTGGAGGCCGGGCTACGCCGTAGGGAGTAGGGGGCGGCTCAGGCCGCCATCACGCGGTTGCGGCCCAGGTGCTTGGCCTGATACAGCGCGTTGTCCACCCGCATGATCAGGCTTTCCACCGTTTCATTGTCCTGGTGAATGGCCACGCCCAGGCTTATCGTGATGGCCGGCAGTTTTTCATGAAGGTTTGCTGCCACGGTGTGGCGCAGCGCCTCGGCCAGACGCATGGCATTGTCGTGACTGGTTTGCGGCAGCAGGATGACGAACTCCTCGCCGCCCCAGCGGCACACGGTATCCTGTGCCCGCACGCGTGACTCCAGGGTGCGGGCCAGCCAGACCAGCACTTCGTCACCGGTAAAGTGGCCGTGCTGGTCGTTGATCTGCTTGAAGTTGTCCGCGTCGATCAGGATCAGGCTGAAATCGTTGCCAAAGCGCCGCTTGTCCTGGATGGCGCGTTCCAGTTGCAGCAGCAGGTGCCGCCGGTTCCACAGGCCGGTGAGCGGGTCTTTCAGCGCGGCCTGTTCCAGTTCGGCCTTCAGCCGTTTTTGCTCGGTGATGTCGTGCACCACGCACAACATCAGGCGCTTGCCGTTTATTACCACCGGCCCGGCATAGGTCTGTACGTCGCGCAGGCTGCCATCGGCCAGCCGGTGGACAAAACTCAAGGGCTTGTGCCCGCCCGGCAACTGGGAGATATGGTGCATCACCGGCAGGATGTCCCGCCCCATGGCGTTGATTTCCCAGGTGTGCTTGTGGATGAACACGTCACGCGGATAACCATAAAAACGGGCGGCCGCCTGATTGACATTGACGATGCGGCCATCATCGGCCGGGTCGATCAGCAGCATGGGCGCGCTATTGGTTTGCATCAGCATTTCGTGGAAGCTGCCGTCGCGTCCGGGGTCGGCAGACAGGGTGCTGGCGGCATCATCCGGCAGGGCGGCTTCCAGCATGCCTTCGGCAATGATGGCCGGGCGGCCATCACCCAGTAGCAGATGGCCCAGATGGCAGCACAGCACATGCGGGCCGTTTTCGCCGGGCAGGGTCCATACTTCCACCACCTGCTGGTATTGCAGCATGTCCGGGCTGTAGTCGCTCAGCTGTTCCAGCGCGCAGGCGGACAGATGACCACCCCGCAGGCAGGCGATGTCCTGATCGCCGGACAGCTGTCTGGCCTGCCGGTTGGCAAACAACAGTTTTCCGCTGTCTGGCAGGATGATCCAGACCGGGGTGTGCAGTGCATCCAGCAGCGCAAAGGAAGTCATGGTGTCAGGCAGGCAGCGTCAGGGTTGGGCGTGTCCATGTATGACATGGTAGTTGTCCTTTTTGCCAGCTTCAACACTATTCACGGCAAGGGCATGGGTCAGGGCAGCTTGTCCAGCCCGTGTTCGACGGCAAACAGCGCGGCTTGTACCCGGCCGTTGAGGCTGAGTTTGCGCAGGATATTCTGCACATGCACCTTGATGGTGCTCTCGGCCAGGTCCAGCGAGCGGGCGATTTCCTTGTTGCTGACGCCACGGCTGAGCCAGGCCAGGATTTCCCGCTCACGCTGGGTCAGCTGCTCCACGCCGCTGCGCTTGCCCTTGCTGCTTTCGCCGCCGCGCAATTGCGACAGCAGTTTGGATGTCATTTCCGGTGACAGCACGCTGTCGCCATCCACCGCGCGGCGGATGCTGTCCAGCAGGAAGTCGGCGTTGATGTTTTTCAAGAGATAGCCGCGTGCGCCGGTTTTCAGGCACTCGGCCAGGTCCTCACCATCCTCGGATACGGTGAGCATCAGCACCGCCAGCTGCGGCTGGGTGACCAGGATTTGCGCCAGCGCTTCGCGGCCGTTCATCTGCGGCATGTCGATGTCCAGCAGCACCACGTCGGGCTTCAGTTGTTCGCACAGTTTGACGCCTTCCAGGCCGTCGGCGGCTTCGCCGACGATGTCAAAGTCGCTTTGTCGTTGCAGCAGGGCTTTCAGGCCGCTGCGAAACAGGGTGTGGTCATCGACCAGCAGGATGCGGATGGTGCTCATGCGGCTTGTCTTTCGGTATGGGGTAACAACAGGCTGACTTCGGTGCCGCCATCGCTATGGGCTTGCACGCTGATCTGGCCATGAATGCGGGCTGCGCGTTCCTGCATGATGGACAGGCCGACATGGCTGGCCCGACGGCTGGCGACCAGGTCTTCGTCAAAACCGCAGCCATCGTCGCGTATCAGCATGCAAAAATCGGCATCATTGCGGATTTCCACCATCACGCGGCGGGCGTGTGCGTGTTTGCGTACATTGGACAGCGCTTCTTGCAGGATGAAAATCACCTGCAATTGCTGTTGCGGGTCCAGCGCCAGGCCGTTGCCGCTGAGGCTGAGCTGGGTGGGCACGCGGGCCTGCTTTTCAAAACGGTCCAGCAAGGTGCGTACCGCATCGGCAAAGTCTTCCTTGTTGATGCGGGTGCGGAAGTTGAGCAGCAGTTCGCGCACGTCCTCGTAACACTCCTGCACGCCGGCGCGGATGCAGGCCAGGTTTTCCTCTGCCTGTTCGGTTTGCTTGTCGGCCAGCGCGGCTTCCAGCATCTGGACTTGCAGATTGAGGAAGGACAGTGACTGGGCAATGCTGTCGTGCAGGCCCTGCGCCATCAGGTTGCGTTCCTCGGCCACGGCAAACTGGCGGTCGCGGGCGGCCAGGCGCTGGTTTTCCACCGCTACGCCCAGATGGCTGCCCAGGGTTTCCAGCAAGAACTGGTCTTGCGCGGTCAGTTGTGGCTGCTGGTAGAAGTACAGCGTGAAAATGCCGACGTTATTCTGGTTATGGCGGATGTGAAATACCGAAATGCTGGCAAAACCGGCGCGCTGGCAGTGTTTTTCTTCTACCTGCGGCAGCTGGTCGAAACGGTGTATTACCGACACCGGCTGTTGCACGGCATCACCGCACAGGCAGCCGTCGATGGGGGCGCACTCGTCGTGTTCCAGCATGTCCAGCGGCAGGCCTTGCTGGGCAATCAGTTCCAGCCGGCCACGCTTGAAATCCACAAGCCGCACGCTGCCGGCATCGGCGCCGGTCAGTTCGATCAGCCGGGTGATGAAGCCGCTGCACATATTGTCCAGCGTGTGCGAGCCGTGCAAAAAGGCCGTGACATTGTAGAGGGCGGCCAACTGGCGGTTTTTTTCTTCCACCGAGCGGGTTTTGTCGGCCACTTTCTGTTCCAGCGTGGTGTACAGGTCCTGCAGGCGGTCGGCCATCTGGTTGAAACCGGTGGCAATGGAGGCAAATTCCTCGCTGCTGTCCACGCCCACCCGCGCATCCAGCTGGCCGTCGCGCAGCCGCAGCATGCCTTCGCCCAGGGCATTGAGCGGGCGGATCACCAGCAGGAACAGCAAGAACATCATGCTGAACGAGCCGACAATGGCCATGGCAATCAGCGCCATCTGGAAAAAGCGCAGCAAGGTGGTGTTGCGCGCATTGTCTTCTTCCACCAGTTTCACCAGCCGGTCGATGCGGTTGACGAAGCTGGCAATGTCAGGCCGCTCCATCTTGCGTGGCTGGCCGGCCTGCCGGGCGGCGTTTTCCAGCAGGGGCTGCATGTCCTGTCGCCAGGCTTGCTCGATGAGCGCCACCTGCTGGTGCACGGCGGCATTGTCCGGCAAGAACAGCGGCCGGGCCGGGTCGCCCTTTTTCAGGCGCGCCAGAATGGTGGCAAATTGCTGTTCTTCATCGTGTATGGCGGTCAGCGGCGCGCCTTCGCTCACTTGCAGGGCAATGTGATAGCTGCGCATGCGCAGGCTGCCGGCATCGTTGATGGCGGCGGCGCCGCCTTCCAGCTTCCACGACAACACCAGGGTGTAGCCGATGGAAGTCATGGCCAGCAGCAGCCAGGCGATGGTCAGCATCAGCAGTTTGGTGGACAGGCTGCGCCATTGCGGGGTCTGGTAAAGCATCATTCAGGGCGGGTCCGGTGGGGCTGGGGGCTTCAGAGGGCAGGGCCGTCTGACTGTATTCCAGCTTAACAATAATGCCTGTCCCATGTGACAGCAATTCTCCATTAGGTGGAGAAAGCCGCCGTGCCGAGCGCAGTCAGACAGCCTGCTGTGGCAGGGTTTGGCGGCTGACCATCCCCCATTGTGATTAGTCCGGCTTCTCCATCTGCCGCTGTGGCCTAGCTCCTCATGCCGCCTGGTGTGCTGCTATCGGTGAATATTTCCCGCGTGTGGAAAAGGGTTAAATGCCAGCTATCCCAATAGCGGAGCTTGGCATCATGGCTTCATTACGCTTCAAGCAGTATGCGGTACTGGCTTCCAGCACCATTGCCTTCACCATCTGTTTCATGATCTGGATGATGTTTGCCGTGCTGGGTATTCCCATCAAGCAGCATCTGGGCCTGAACGAAACCGAATTCGGCATCCTCGCCGCCACGCCAGTGCTGTCCGGCTCGCTGGTACGGGTGCCGCTGGGCATCTGGACCGACCGTTTTGGCGGCCGCATCGTGCTGTTTGTGCTGATGCTGACCTGCGTGCCCTTCATTTTCATCATGCAGTACGCCACGGCTTACTGGCAGTTCCTGGCCATCGGCCTCTTGGTGGGGCTGGCTGGCGGTGCGTTTTCGGTGGGCACGCCCTATGTGGCGCGCTGGTTCAAGCCGGAACAGCAGGGCATGGCCATGGGGGTGTTCGGGGCCGGTAATGCCGGTTCCTCGCTCACCAAGCTGGTCGCCCCCGGCATCATCGCCATCGGTGGCTGGCAGCTGGTGCCCTCGGTCTACGCCGGCATCATGCTGGTGACGGCCATTCTGTTCTGGCTGTTTTCCTATCAGGACACGGCGCATCTGGTACGCAGCAAGGCCAGCCTGGGTGCACAACTGGCCTTGATGAAGAACCCGGCCGTGCTGCGCTACTGCCAGTACTACTCGGTGGTGTTTGGCGGCTATGTGGCGCTGGCGCTGTGGATGACCAAGTACTACGTGGGCGAGTACGGCTTTGACATCAAGCATGCGGCCTTTCTGGCGGCCTGTTTCTCCCTGCCTGGCGGCGTGCTGCGGGCGATGGGCGGCTGGCTGTCCGACCGCTTTGGCCCCTACAAGGTGACCTGGGGCGTGATGTGGACCTGCTGGGTGGCGTTTTTCATCCTGTCCTATCCGCAAACCGACTTCAGCATCACCACCACGCACGGCGTGCAAAGCTTTCATATCGGCCTGAGCGTTGTTCCCTTCACCCTGATGCTGTTTGGCGTGGGCATTGCCATGGCCATCGGCAAGGCCTCGGTGTTCAAGTTCATTGCCAACGAGTTTCCCGACAATATCGGCGCGGTATCCGGCGTGGTGGGCCTGGCTGGCGGCATGGGTGGTTTCCTGCTGCCCATCCTGTTTGGCGTGCTGCTGGATGTCACCGGCGTGCGCAGCAGCGCCTTCATGCTGCTGTACGGCACGGTGTGCGTGTCGCTGGTGTGGATGCATTTTTCCTTCAAGCCCGCACAGGGCAAGGCTGCAGTGGCAGCCAGCAAGGCCGGCTAGGCCCGGCTACCCCATTTTTGATTGATGGCCGAGTGGCCGTCAGGGAGGACGTGATGTCACATGTACTTAACCGGTGGGAACCGGAAAACAAGGAGTTCTGGCAGCAGGAGGGCAAGGCTGTTGCCCGGCGCAATCTGTGGATATCCATCCCCGCGCTGATGCTGGCTTTTGTCATCTGGCAGGTATGGAGCGTGGCGGTGCTGAACATGCCCAATATCGGCTTCAGCTATTCGCAAAACCAGCTGTTCTGGCTGGCTGCGCTGCCGGCACTGTCCGGTGCCACGCTGCGCATTTTCTACAGCTTCATGGTGCCGATTTTCGGTGGCCGCAAGTGGACCGCCATTTCCACCGCCAGCCTGCTGATTCCGGCTGTCGGCATCGGTTACGCGGTGCAGGACCCGAACACCAGCTACATCACCATGGTGGTGCTGGCCTTGCTGTGCGGCTTTGGTGGCGGCAATTTCAGCTCGTCCATGTCCAATATCAGCTTCTTTTTTCCCAAGGCGGAAAAAGGCACGGCGCTGGGTCTGAATGCCGGCCTGGGTAATCTGGGGGTGTCGCTGGTGCAGTTTGTGGTGCCGCTGGTGATTACCATGGGCCTGTTCGGTGCCTTTGGCGGCGAGCCGCAAGTGTGGGTGAAGGCGGCGGTGCACAAGAAAATGTGGCTGCAGAATGCCGGTTTTGTCTGGGTACCCTTTATTGTGCTGTCCACCATTGCCGCCTGGCTGGGCATGAACGACATCGCCTCGGCGCGCGCTTCCTTTGCCGACCAGGTGGTCATTTTCAAGCGCAAGCACAATTGGCTGATGTGCTGGCTGTACATCGGCACCTTTGGTTCCTTCATCGGTTTCTCTGCCGGTTTCCCGCTGCTGATGAAAGGCCAGTTCCCGGATGTGGACCCCACCAAATACGTGTTCTACGGCCCGCTGGTGGGCGCGCTGGCCCGTCCGGTAGGCGGCTGGCTGGCGGACAAGATTGGCGGTGCCAAGGTGACCCAGGCGGTATTCCTGCTGATGATGCTGGCGGTGGGCGGTGTGCTGGTATTCTTGCCGCATGCAGGCCAGGGCGGCAGTTTCCAGGGCTTTTTTGCCATGTTCCTCTGCCTGTTTGCGCTGACCGGTGTGGGTAACGGTTCCACCTTCATGCAGGTGCCGGTGATTTTCCTCACCCTGCATCAGCGCCTGGCCGGCAAGGGCGAGGCGGCACAAAAGCAGGCACAGGCCGATGCCACGCGTGAAGCAGCGGCGGTGCTGGGCTTCTCCGGTGCCATTGGTGCTTATGGCGGTTTCTTCATTCCCAAGAGCTATGGCACCTCCATTTCCATGACCGGTGGCGTGGAGGCTGCGCTGTATGCCTTCATCCTGTTTTACGCCAGCTGCGTGCTGATCAACTGGTGGTTCTACGCGCGCAAGAATGCGGAGATTTCTTGCTGACATAGTGCCGGGCAGGAAAGCCCCGAGTATGGGGAAATCGGGGGAAGCTTGGATGTTTCCCCCTTTTTTTATTTTGAAGGCATATTTATTGCTAACAAGAACTTGCCTATGCTGTAAGGCGTTGCAACAAGCAATTAACCCCACGATTGTGAGGCCCACATGCTGTCCCGACTTTCGATAGCCAGCAGGCTTGGCCTGCTGATCATCCCTTTTGTGCTGGTGATTGCCGGTTTGGCTGCTGTGTTGTCGCTGGAAAAATGGGACAGCCTGTCACGCTTGCAAACCTCCGCCCGCCTGCTGAACGTGGCTGGCAAGGCCAGCAGTCTGATTCACCAGTTGCAGGCCGAGCGCGGCCTGAGCAATGGCTATCTGAGCAAGCCCGGTGGCAGTGTGCCGCCGGAGTTGCAAGCCGCCCGGCAGCAGACCGACAGCGTGCTGGCAGACTTTCACGCCAGTCTGGCGCAACTGCCGGATGCTGCTCAGGCAAACGCCGTGGACAATCAGGTGCATGCCTTGTTGCAGGGGCGTGGCAGCATTGACAGTCACGGGCAGCCCGCCGCGCAGATGTTTACCGCCTATTCGGACAATATCGGACAGTTGATCGGGCTGATTGCCGGGCTGACCGGAAGCAGCAGTGACACATCCTTGCTGCGGGATGCAGTGGCGCTGGTCAATCTGCAATGCCAGAAGGAGTATGCCGGGCGTGAGCGCGGTTTCATCAATGGCATGCTCAGCCGTGGCAGCCTGGACCAGGCGGCCTTGTTGCAGGCTGCCGGCTTGCAGGCAAAACAGCAGGCCTGCGCCAGCCAGTTGCAACTGGTGGCATCCGGGCAGTTGAAACAGCAGGCGCAGCAGGTGGATCAGTCCCCCGAAGCCGTTGCCGTGGCTGCCATGCGCAAGCAAATCATGGAAACCCCGGCCGGTCAGCCAACAGCGCTGAGTCCGGCACAATGGTTCGGTACGGCCAGTGCACAAATGGCCAATCTGAAAAAGCTGCAGGACACACTCTTGCAGCAACAGGATGAAAATGTGCAGCAACTGCTGCGTCAGGCCAGCTTCCAGCTGTGGTTCACCCTGCTGGGGTCTGCAACCACCATTCTGGTACTGTCCTTGCTGGGGTGGGCCATCTACCACAGTGTGGAACGACCGATTTCCCGGCTGGAGCAACTGATGAGTGGCATGAGCCGGGACTTCGATCTGTCGCGTCGTGCCGCGCTGTCCGGCAATGATGAAGTCGCCCGCATGGGCCAGGCTTTCGACCACCTGGCCGACGCTTTTGCCGATACCCTGCGACAGGTCAAGTCCGAAGCACACCAGATGATGTCGGCAGCTCAGGCGCTGAATGATGTATCTGCGCGGGCGGCATCTACCGCCGAGGTGCAAAGCCGCTCTTCCATTGATATTGCGGCGGCTATCGAACAAATGTCGGCTGGCATTGCCGCGGTGACCGACAATGCCGAGCAAGCCATGCAAGTGGCGCAAGACATGCAGGGCTGTGTTGATGATGGCCGGCAGCGCATGCGCAGCACCGCCAGTGCACTGGGTGAAACCGCAGATGGCCTGACCAATACCGGCGAACGCGTTGACATGCTGCGCGACAAGTCCGAAGGAATACACAGCATCGTTACCGCCATTCGCGAAATTGCCGACCAGACCAATCTGCTGGCGCTCAATGCCGCCATCGAGGCAGCGAGGGCAGGCGAAATGGGGCGCGGCTTTGCCGTGGTGGCGGACGAAGTGCGCAAGCTGGCTGAACGTACCAGCAAGGAAACGCTGGACATTGCCGGACTGATTGAAGACATCCGCCGTGAAACCCGTGAAGTGGCCGATCAAATGTCACAGGCCCGGCAACACATGCAAGACGGCATGGCCGAGGTGGACCTGACCGTGGCCGACCTGGCCATGATTCACGGCAAAGCCAGCGATACCGCCGACAAGAGCCGCAACACCACGCTGGCCATGCAGGAACAGACCGCCGCCAGCAATGATGTGGCCACCAATGTCAGCAAGATTGCTGCGCTGTCGGAAAATAATGCCCAAATCGTGCAGGAGGCGGCTGCGCTGTCCGGCCAGCTTAACCGTACCGCCAGCAAGATGGTGGAACTGGTCGACCGTTTCCAGCACACCAGCCATTAACAGCACTCCAATTTCCGTTGCAGGGCGGATTGATTGCCGACCTGACAAGGTGTCGCAGCCTGCTGATGTGCTGCTGCCTGGCAATCAGCTGTATTACTGGTACTGCACGGTGTAATTCACGTTTGCGCTGACGGTACCCGCTGTTGCCTGGCCATTGGCGTAGTAGCGTGCCAAGTAATACAGGGTCGCACTGCCGCTACTGATGGAAAATGCTGTTCCGCTACTGCCGAATGTAGTGCTGGTCTGCCCGATGGGAATGTGCGTGCTTGAGCCTACGTTGTAGATGGCAACATCCACATTGCTGGCTGTTCCCGAATTGAGCAAGCGACCGGCAGCGGTGACATTGGCGTCATTTTCAAACCAGATGGCAGCCTGTGTCGCTGAACCGGTGCAGCCGCTAAGAGAAATGGAAAACGGGGTTGCACCTGCGGTAGCCAAGCTGGCAGCCAGTGCTTTGGTCGAGATGGGCGGCAAACTAATGGAACCATTGTTTCCGCTCCCCGCGACACTAATGATGCAAGTGGAAGTAGATACCTGGCCCGTGAATGAAATTGTGCCGTCAGAAGCGTGTGCTTGAGTCATGAATCCTGTGCAAGCAAGTAGAAGGGCAATGGATGTGCGCTGCATGGTACTGTACCTTTAGGTGGGTTTCCCGATATCTCGCAAAACTTAATTCACACATTTTTTAGCAGTTGTTGTTAATAACATATTGTTTTGCAAGTATTTTATCTATAGCAAGATTTTCCGGATTTGAAATTAATCTGGCATTTAGTACAGGTTCAATCAGACCAGTCATCATTGATGGATGATTCTGCTGGTTCTCATCTGCACCATTTGGCTGCCCGTCTAGTCCTGTCTACTCCCAATGGCTTAGCCAGCCTCCTCACTCTGCTTTGCCCGCTTGCCACCTGCGGCGAATGGGCGTCCTTGTTGCCCGGACTTAATCTGTCCAGCGTAAGCAATGTCTGCGCGGCGCGGCCGCGGCACCGCAACTGGCGGTAAAAACTCGGAGGCAAGATGAGCCACTTTCTGGACAGACTGAATTTCCTTGGCAAGGTGAAATCCACCTTTGCCGATGGCCATGGCGCGGTGGTGAATGAAGACCGCCAGTGGGAAAACGCCTATCGCCAACGCTGGCAGCACGACAAGATCGTGCGTTCCACCCACGGGGTGAACTGCACCGGCTCCTGTAGCTGGAAGGTGTATGTCAAAAACGGGCTGATTACCTGGGAAACCCAGCAGACCGACTATCCGCGCACCCGGCCGGACCTGCCCAATCACGAACCGCGCGGCTGCCCGCGTGGCGCTTCGTACAGCTGGTATGTGTACTCCGCCCAGCGCGTGAAATACCCGATGATCCGTGGCCGTCTGGCCAAGCTGTGGCGCGAAGCGCGCAAGAGCATGGGCCCGGTTGAAGCCTGGGAGCACATCAGCCAGAACCCGGAACTGGCCAAGCAGTACAAGAGCAAGCGCGGCCAGGGCGGTTTCGTGCGCGCCAACTGGGACGAGGCCAACGAAATCATCGCGGCTTCCAATGCCTACACCATCAAGAATTACGGCCCGGACCGCGTGGTGGGCTTCTCGCCGATTCCGGCCATGTCCATGGTGTCCTACGCTGCGGGCAGCCGTTACCTCAGCCTGATCGGCGGCGTGCCGCTGTCCTTCTACGACTGGTATTGCGACTTGCCGCCGGCCAGCCCGCAAATCTGGGGCGAACAGACCGACGTGGCCGAATCGGCCGACTGGTACAACTCCACCTACCTGATGGTGTGGGGCTCCAACATTCCGATGACCCGTACCCCGGACGCCCACTTCTATACCGAAGTGCGCTACAAGGGCACCAAGACCGTGGCCGTTTCCAGTGACTTTGGCGAAATGGCCAAGTTTGGCGACATCTGGCTGGCCCCGAAGCAGGGTACCGATGCCGCACTGGCCATGGCCATGGGCCATGTCATCTTCAAGGAATTCCACCTGGACAAGCCGTCGGCCTACTTCACCGACTACATCCGCCGCTACACCGACATGCCGATGCTGGTGACGCTGCGCAAGGATGGCGAACGCTATGTGCCGGACTACTTCCTGCGTGCCAGCCATCTGGCAAACAACCTCAACGAAGACAACAACCCGGAATGGAAGACCCTGGTATTCGACGAAACCAGTGGCGACATCGTGGCTCCCACCGGTTCCATCGGCTTCCGCTGGGGGCAAAGCGGCAAGTGGAACCTGCAACAGCATGACGGCAGCACTGGCCGCGAGGTATCGGCCCGTCTGTCGCTGATTGAAAACCGTGACGAAGTAGTTGGCGTCGGCTTCCCTTACTTTGGTGCCGAACACGAAGAACTACTCACCCGCAATGTACCGGCGCGCAAGGTGGTGCTGGCTGATGGCAGCACTGCACTGGTGGCCACGGTATTCGACCTGATGGCAGCCAACTACGGTATCGACCGTGGCCTGGGCGGCGGCAATGTCACCCGCGACTACATGGCCGACGTGCCGTACACCCCGGCCTGGCAGCAAAAGCACACCGGCGTGAAGCCGGAAATGGTGATCCAAGTCGCGCGCGAATTCGCCCAGAACGCTGACCAGACCCACGGCAAATCCATGGTGATTGTCGGTGCTGCGCTCAACCACTGGTATCACATGGACATGAGCTACCGCGGCATCATCAACATGCTGATGCTGTGTGGCTGTATCGGCCAGAGCGGCGGCGGCTGGTGCCACTATGTGGGCCAGGAAAAGCTGCGTCCGCAAACCGGCTGGGCACCGCTGGCCTTTGCCGGTGACTGGGTGCGTCCGTCGCGCCAGATGAACGGCACCAGCTTCTTCTACGCCCATACCAGCCAGTGGCGGCATGAAAAACTGGGCATCAACGAAATCCTGTGCCCGACGGCCGACGGCAAGATGGCCAACATGAGCCTGATCGACTACAACGCCAAGGCCGAACGCATGGGCTGGCTGCCGTCCACCCCGCAGCTGACCACCAACCCGCTGGACATCACCCGCGCCGCCAAGGCGGCTGGCAAGGACGCCATTCCGTTTGCCGTGGACAGCCTGAAAAACGGCACGCTGGACATGTCCTGCAACGACCCGGACAACCCGAAGAACTTCCCGCGCAATATGTTTGTGTGGCGTTCCAATATCCTGGGCAGCTCCGGCAAGGGCCACGAATACTTCCTCAAATACCTGCTGGGCACGCAGAACGCGGTGATGGGCAATGAGGAAGACTGCATCAAGCCGACCGAAATCACCGTGCGTCCGGCGGTGGAAGGCAAGCTGGACCTGCTGGTGGTGCTGGACTTCCGCATGTCCACCACCTGCCTGTATGGCGACATCGTGCTGCCGACCGCTACCTGGTACGAGAAGGACGACCTCAACACCTCCGACATGCACCCCTTCATCCACCCGCTGTCCGAAGCCGTACAGCCGCTGTGGCAGGCCAAGTCGGACTGGGAAATCTACAAGGGCTTTGCCAAGAAGATTTCCGAAATCGGCAAGGACTACCTGGGTGTGCAGCAGGACCTGGTACTCACCCCGCTGATGCACGACACCCCGCAAGAACTGGGCCAGCCGTTTGACCCGCGTGACTGGAAGAAGGGCGAGTGCGAGCCGGTGCCGGGCAAGACCATGCCGGCCATGACCGTAGTAGAGCGCGACTACGGTGCCATCTACGACAAGTTCACCTCCATCGGCCCCTTGCTGGAAAAAGTGGGCAATGGCGGCAAGGGCATCAGCTGGAAAACCGGCCACGAAGTGGACGTGCTGCGCGGCCTGAACCATACCGTGGCCGAGGGCGCGGGCAAGGGCCAGCCACGGCTCAATACCGCCATCGACGCGGCCGAGATGATTCTGACCCTGGCGCCGGAAACCAATGGCCATGTGGCAGTGAAAGCCTGGGAAGCCTTGTCCAAGGTAACCGGTATCGACCACACCCATCTGGCACTGCCGCGCGAGCATGACAGCATCCGCTTCCGTGACGTGCAGGCGCAGCCGCGCAAGATCATTTCCTCGCCGACATGGTCTGGGCTGGAAAGCGAAGAAGTCAGCTACAACGCCGGTTACACCAATGTGCACGAGCTGATTCCATGGCGCACCATCACCGGCCGCCAGCAGTTCTATCAGGATCACCAGTGGATGCGTGCCTTCGGTGAGGGCCTGTGCGTGTTCAAGCCGCATGTGGACCTGAAAACCACCCAGGCCATCCTGGGCAAGAAGTCCAACGGCAACCACGAGCTGGTGCTCAACTTCATCACCCCGCACCAGAAATGGGGCATCCACAGTACCTATTCGGACAACCTGCGCATGCTGACGCTGTCGCGTGGCGGCCCGCATGTATGGGTATCGGAAGTGGACGCCAAAAAGGCCGGCATCGTCGACAACGACTGGATCGAAGTATTCAACGTCAACGGCACGCTGACCGCCCGTGCGGTGGTATCGCAACGCGTACCGGAAGGCATGACGCTGATGTACCACGCCCAGGAAAAAATCGTGAACGTGCCGGGGGCGGAAACCAGCGGCAAGCGCGGCGGCATCCACAACTCGGTGACCCGTGCGGTGACCAAGCCGACGCACATGATTGGCGGTTACGCCCAGCTGTCCTGGGGTTTCAACTACTACGGGACGGTGGGTGCCAACCGTGACGAATTCGTCATCGTGCGCAAGATGAAAAAAGTGGATTGGCTGGATCAGCCTGCAGGAGAAGACAAATGAAAATCCGTGCACAAATCGGCATGGTACTGAACCTGGACAAGTGCATTGGCTGCCATACCTGTTCAGTCACCTGCAAGAACGTCTGGACCAGCCGCGACGGCGTGGAATACGCCTGGTTCAACAACGTGGAAAGCAAGCCCGGCGTCGGCTACCCCAAGGACTGGGAAAACCAGGAAAAATGGCAGGGCGGCTGGGAACGCAAGCCCAATGGCAAGCTGGTGCCCAGGCAGGGCGGCAAGATGCGCATTCTGGCCAATATCTTTGCCAACCCCAACCTGCCGTCGATTGACGACTACTACGAGCCCTTCACCTTCGATTACGAGCACCTGCAGAACGCGCCGGAAATGCAGACCCCGCCGACTGCCCGCCCGGTATCGGTGCTGACCGGCAAGAAGATGGACAAGATCGAATGGGGCCCCAACTGGGAAGACGACCTGGGTGGCGAGTTCTCCAAGCGCAGCAAGGATGCCCTGTTTGAAGGCATCCAGAAGGAAATGTACTCGGCCTTCGAGAACACCTTCCTGATGTATCTGCCGCGCCTGTGCGAACACTGCCTGAACCCGGCCTGTGTCGCCTCCTGCCCGTCCGGCTCCATCTACAAGCGCGAAGACGACGGCATCGTGCTGATCGACCAGGACAAGTGCCGTGGCTGGCGCATGTGTGTGTCCGGCTGCCCGTACAAGAAGATTTACTACAACTGGACCAGCGGCAAGGCCGAGAAGTGCATCTTCTGCTACCCGCGTATCGAGGCCGGCCAGCCGACCGTGTGCTCGGAAACCTGCGTAGGCCGCATCCGCTACCTGGGCGTACTGCTGTACGACGCCGACCGCATCGAAGCCGCTGCCAGCGTGGAAGACCCGAAGAGTCTGTACGAAGCGCAGCTGGGTGTGTTCCTCGACCCGAACTCGCCGGAAATCCAGGCCGAGGCCCGCAAGCAGGGCATTCCGGAAGCCTGGATCAGCGCCGCGCAGAATTCGCCGGTGTACAAGATGGCCATGGAATGGAAAGTAGCCTTCCCGCTGCATCCGGAATACCGCACCCTGCCCATGGTGTGGTACATCCCGCCGCTCTCTCCCATCCAGAGCGCGCTGGAAAACGGCCTGATCGGTGAAAACGGCATCATTCCGGACGTAAAAGACCTGCGCATCCCCATCCGCTATCTGGCCAACCTGCTGACCGCAGGCAAGGAAGAACCGGTGGTGAGCGCGCTGGAAACCATGGTGGCCATGCGCCGTTACATGCGCAAGAAGAGCGTGGAGAAAGTGAGCGACCCGGCCACCTTGCGCGGTACGCATCTGAAACCGGCCCAGGTGGAAGAAATGTACCAGGTGATGGCGATTGCCAATTACGAAGACCGCTTCGTGATTCCGTCCAGCCACAAGGAAATGGTGGAAAACACCTTCGACGACAAGGCCAGCTGTGGCTTTACCTTCGGCAATGGCTGCTCCGGCGGCACGTCCGAATCCAGCCTGTTTGGCAAGAAGAAGGCCACCCCCATCGTGTTCCACGACATGCGGCGCGACCGCAAGGCCAACGCCGGGAGCTAAGCCATGAACCAGTCACTGTTCAAGATTGCCTCGGCACTGCTGTGCTATCCGGAGCCCGAGTTGCTGGCGGCGCTGGATGACATCCGCAGCGCACTGCAGGCTACGCCAACGGCAGCCAGCATGCTGGAACCGCTGCTGGCCCAGCTGGAGGGCAGCGATCTGATCGCGTTGCAGGAAGGCTATGTACAAACCTTCGACCGCAGCCCGTCGCACTCGCTGCACCTGTTCGAGCATGTTCATGGCGAGGACCGCGCCCGCGGTCAGGCCATGGTGGACCTGATGGAAGAGTACAAGGCCCACGGTTTCGAGCCGGTCTGTGCCGAGCTGCCCGACTACGTGCCGCTGTTCCTGGAATTCCTGTCGCAGTGCGAGGCAGAAGAGGGCAGCCGCCTGCTGGGCGACGCGGTGCATGTGCTGGGCCATATCGCCGGCAAGCTGCGCGAGTCGTCCTCGCCCTATGCCGGGGTGCTCGACCTGCTGGTGTGGCTGTCGCCGGTCGCACCGGAGCCCTTGAGCGTGCCGCCCATCCGCGACATGGACGAGCTGCTGGAAACCTTTGGCCCCGGGGCGGATGGCAGCGAGCCGCTGCTCAAACCCGCCATGCCGGCCATTGCTCCGGTCAATTTCTACCCGTCGCGACCCGGCGCCTGAATCTGCCCGTTTCCGGCCGCCCTGTGACGGGCAGGCCGGAACAGCAAGGAGAGAGATATGGACTATCTGCATCAATTCGTTTTCGGGATTTATCCCTACATCGCGCTCAGCATCTTTTTGCTGGGCAGCCTGATGCGCTTTGAGCGCGAGCAGTACAGCTGGAAGAGCGAATCCTCCCAGCTGGTATATCGCGGTAATCTGCGCCTGGGCAACATCCTGTTCCACATCGGTGTGCTGGGCCTGTTCTTCGGCCATCTGGTGGGCCTGCTGACTCCGTTGTCGGTATGGGAAGCACTGGGCGTCACCCACAGCTTCAAACAGGTATTTGCCATGACGGCCGGCGGCATCATGGGTTCGCTGGGCCTGATCGGCCTGCTGATCCTGCTGCATCGCCGCCTGAGCAACCAGCGTCTGGCTGCCAACACCACCTGGCGCGACAAGCTGGTGCTGCTGTGGTTGCTGGCCACGCTGGTACTGGGCCTGTGCACCATCGCCGTGTCCGCCCAGCATCTGGACGGTCACGAAATGGTGCTGCTGATGACCTGGGCGCAGCATGTCGTCACCTTCCGTGGCGATGCCGCACAGTACATCGTGGCTGCGTCCCCCATCTTCAAACTGCACCTGTTCATGGGGATGAGCGTGTTCGTCATCTTCCCCTTTACCCGTCTGGTGCATGTATGGAGCGGCTTTGGCGCGCTGGCCTATCTGGGCCGCGCCTGGCAGCTGGTGCGCCCGCGCGCCTGATGTCTGTATCCGGATTTTTGCTTGACCAAGGCCCTGCGGGGCCTTTTTTCATGGACTTCCTGTTCTGCAATGAGGTGGGCTGCTATACCGGAAATTCATCTGTAGCAGCAGCTGCTTGCCTGCTGGTGTTGTCTCTCAGTCCACGTTCACCGTGCTGTCAGACTGGCCTGTTAAAACAGGCCTGCTGCAGCAGCCGGATGAAATGATCAGGACTTGCCGTCGGTCAGCACTGCTGGCTAGGTCGATGGCATGAATACTGTTAGTATTTGATCGAATCAATGAATACAGCTGTTATTTTGATTTGAAAATATCGGGGAAGGTCTGCGGCTTGCTGTACCAATCCGGCATTGAACGCGCTGTATGGCTGGGGCATTGCCAGTGCTACCACGCTACTGTCAATTGTCCTTGCCAGCTTGTTTCCTGCCGCATGCACGCTTTGCCTGACCCGCCATGTTGTGTCGCCAGTCGACAGACTGACGGCTTGTTGTCCAGCAGAGCCATCACCATGAACAGCAATTACAAAGCCACCGAGGCGGACTACTACCATTACATGCGCGGCAGGTTGTTCAGGCCGGTGGTGTTTCTGGAGAGCGCCGGCATCGTCTTCATCATTGCCAGCTTTGTCATGAACCCCTATCTGGCTGCCGGACTGGGCAATACCGAAGCCATGCTGCTGGCTGCCATCATCCTGGTGGGACTGGTCAAGGCCCTGTCGCCCAGCGTGCTGGTATGGCGTGCCGGAACCATTGCCTATTCGGTATTGCTGACCCTGATTTTTGCGCTGGAAGTAAAAAGCATGGCCGGTCCGGGCGACCCTTTCATCGTTCCAATCATCATTACCATCTGGTTTTACAACTCCTTTGTCACCCCCTCCAGGCACGACTGCCTGGCCATTCTCAGCCTGACCGGTGCCTCGGCCTTTTATATTTGCGGCCTGGGGCCGGCAGCCAGCATGTCACCCGCCCTGTTTGCCTTGCTGGTATTCGGTGTGTTCGTGGTGGCCATCACGCTGAACCAGACCATGCAGAACAATATGTACTCCATGTTCTTCATGCAGGACGAATTCCGCCGTCTGGCCGAAATCGATCCGCTGACCCGCATTCCCAACCGGCGTTCGCTGTTTGCCCGGCTGGATGAACGCGCACCGGCCGGCAAGGGCCAGCACTGGTTCTGGGTGCTGATTGACCTGGATGACTTCAAGCAGATCAACGACAGCCACGGCCATGCCGTGGGGGACCAGGTTCTGGTGTGCTTTGCCGACTTGCTGGAGCGCATGAGCAAGCCGGCCTGCCCAGGGCGTATCGGTGGCGAGGAGTTCGGCTTGCTGCTGTGCCGCTCGTCGGCCACGGAGGTCAGTCAGCTGCTGGAACAATTGCAAGCCGCCGTCGCCGATGCCAGGCCCGATGGCGTGGCGTTCAGCTTCAGCGCGGGCGTGGCGGTGTTTGCCGAGAGCATGGCCACCAACGAGGTATTACGCGCGGCGGACCAGGCCATGTATGCAGCCAAGCGCATGGGCAAGCGTCGGGTGGTGTTTGCTGGTGATCTGGCGGAAACCGCCCTGACAGTCTGAGCGCAGCCTGCATCCCTTGATTCAAGCGCAAGATGCAAGGTGCCAGGGCCAGGCATCTGCGCGATAATCGCGCCAGCGCGGCACCGTTGGCCGCATGGCCGGAGCAAACATGCAGCAGGTGGTGGAACACGCATTCGGGATTGCCTTGCCGGCGGATTATCACGCCGCCAGTGTGCTGGCCTATCATGGCCGCGACCCGGCAGGCCCGGCCGAACGGCTGCAAGAGCAGCACCTGCGCAAAGGCGTGCTGCTGCACGGCGCTGCCGTGGAATTGCAGCTGCGGTTCACCCCGGACCGCTTGCATGTCAGGGTGTGTGGCGCGGCCAGTCATGACTGGCCTGCCTTGTTGCCGCAGGTTCAGCAGGCGGTGCGCCGCATGGCCGGGCTGGATGGCCAGCGCGATGCCTGGATGACATTGGCCCGCCAGCAGCCGGATGCCGCCCGCCTGCTGGCAGGCAAACCCGCATTGTGGCTGCCACTGACAGCCGAACCGTTTGAAGCCTTGTGCTGGGCCATCATTGGCCAGCAGATCAACCTGTCCTTTGCCACAGCGCTCAGGCGCAGCCTGATTCAGCTGGCGGGTGTGCCGATTGCCGGCAGTGACTTGCTGGCCCACCCCGGCCCGGTCCAGGTGGCCGCGCTGTCTGCCGAACAGCTGACGGCGCAGCGTTTTTCCCGTTCCAAGGCCAGTTATCTGCTGGGTGCCGCCCGCGCCGTGCTGGATGGCAGCCTGCCGCTGGATGCGCTGTCCGGCCTTGCTGCGGCCGAAGCGGAGCGCTGTTTGCTGGCCCTGCATGGCGTGGGGCCGTGGACGGCGCGTTATGTGATGCTGCGCGGCCTCGGGCTGGCCGATTGTGCGCCCATTGGCGACAGTGGCCTTGCTACCGCCTTGCAGCGCTTTCATGCGCTGCCGGCCCGGCCCGATGCGCGCCAGACCGAGCAGCTGATGCAAGTCTTTTCCCCTTGTCGCAGCTTGGCCACCCTGCATTTGTGGGCCAGCCTGACGGAGCATGCATGAAACCCGAGATACCCGATCTGTTCAGCCAGGATGCGCCTGACGTGTCCGGCCTGTCCGTGCCCGCTGCACGCGCAGCCGCGCCATTGTTTGCCCAGGGCAGCTTGTGGGATGGCCAAGGTGGTACGACACACCCAGCGTCCGCCAGTCCGCAAGCAGAAGAGGACAGCATGACGGCCATGAGCGTGCCGCCCAATGCAGCCTGCCACGGCGTGGTGGATACCCGCTTCGGCCCCGCCATGGTGTGGCTGGACTTGCAAGGCCGCCTGCTGCGGCTGGATTTTCATCTGGAACAGGAAATGCAGCGGGCGGTGTTGTCCGGCAGCCGGCGCGACGATGCCGCGGTGGCCGAAGTGGCGCGCCAGCTGCATGAATACCAGCGCGGTGAGCGGCGCAGTTTTGATATTCCGCTGGCCGCGCATGGCACGGACTTCCAGCAGGAAGTGTGGGCGGCGCTGTGCCGGATTCCCTACGGCCAGACCATGAGCTATGGCGAACTGGCACTGGCGCTGGGCAAGCCCGGTGCTGCCCGCGCGGTGGGGCGGGCCAATGCGACAAACCCGATTGCGCTGATCGTGCCCTGCCACCGGGTGCTGGGGGCGGATGGCAGCCTGACTGGTTACGCTGGCGGATTGGCGCTGAAAGCGGATTTGCTGCGCTTTGAGCAGGAAAACACCGTACCCGGCCTGTTTGCTGGCTGAGGCACCGCCTTACAGCAAGGGCCCCAGCATGGCGACCGCATTGTTCCACAACCGTCGCCACAGCGGCCAGGCGCTTACCTGTTCCGGGCTTACCAGGCTGCAATGCTGCAGGTATTGCTGCTGCCGCTGGCGCAAGGCCGTGGTAAGCGCCCGGTCGTGGCACAGCAGATTGTTTTCGTAGTTCAGCTCGAAACTGCGCCGGTCCAGATTGGCCGAGCCGATCAGGCAAAGGTCCTCGTCCACCGTCAGCAGCTTGCTGTGCAGCAAGCCGCCGTGATATTCGGCAATCACCACACCGGCGGCCAGCAGCTCGGCGTAATAGCTGCGGCTGGCGGCGCTTACCACCAGCGAATCGTTGCGGGCCGGCAGTTGCAAGGTGGTGGCCACCCCGCGCTGGGCCGCAGCGCACAGTGCCGATTGCAAGGCCTCGTCCGGCACATAGTAGGGGGTGGTGATGGTCAGGCTGCGCTGTGCGCTGTACATCAGCGCGACAAACAGTTCCGGCATGGCTGAATGGCGTGCGGTGGGGCCGGTGCCTATCACCTGGGCCAGCACGCCAGGACCTGAACTGTCCTGTGGCGGCAGTGGCGTGGCGCTCAAGAGCGGTAGCAGGTCTTCGTGGGTGGCCAGCATCCAGTCAGTGGCAAACAACCGCTGCATCTGCTGTACCACCGTGCCTTCCATCCTGATCACCGCATCCACCCAGGGGGCAAAGCGCGGCTTGATGCGGAATTCCGGGTCGGCACAGTTCTGGCTGCCGCAGTAGCCGGTGTAGTGGTCTATCACCACGATCTTGCGGTGATTGCGCAGGTCTATCCGCCCGCTGAACGGGCGCAGCAAGGGGTTACCCACCGGCAGGGCCGCCGCCGCTTTCACGCCGGCGTCTTTCATCTGTTGCCACAGGGCGGAGCGCAACAGCAGGCGCGAACCCACATCATCCACCAATACCCGACAGCTGAGGCCACGTTGCGCCGCGCGCATGAGGGCCTGGGCCACCCGGCTGCCGTTGTTATCCGGCAGCCAGATATAAAAAAGAAGATGCACATGCTGCTGCGCGGCATCAATGTCCGCCACCAGGCGGTCTATGGTGCTGTTGCTGTCAGCCTGCAATGCGGCCCGGTTACCCGCGCTGGGGGCAAAGCCGCTGATGGACTGGCCCACGCGAAACAGCTGCGCCGCAGTGGGGGATAGCGCGCTTAAGGGGACAGTCTGCGGCAAGGCGGGCAGGGCAGGCAGCCGCTGCTGGATGCGCGCCAGCCTGGCCATGCGGCGGCGGCCTATGCTTACTTCACCCAGCAGCAGATAGGCCAGCATGCCTATCACCGGCATGGTGGCGACGACGACGGTCCAGGCTACCCGTGCGGCCGGGTCGCGGTTGGGGCGCAGCAGCACGCGCATGATCAGCAGCAGTTGCAGGCTGACATGCAGCAGGACGATGAGGGTGGCGGAGGCAGGCATGCGTTCCATCATGCCAGAGCCTGGCCGGCAGCGTCCAAAGCGCATGGCGGCCTGCATTGACGTCGCCATGGGCGCTGCACACAATGGCGGCTCACAGCAGGAGGGCGGAATATGGGTAGAGCAGGGGGCAAGGGTCGGCAGCTGGAGGTGGGCGGGCGTATCATTCATGTGCATCGCTTGCCGCTGAAACTGGGGCACGACATCTACCACGTGGCCATGACCATGAGCTGGCCGCAGTTTTACGTGGCCATTGCCGCACTGTTTTTTGTGCTCAACATGCTGTTTGCCAGCTTGTACCAGTTGGGCGAGGCCAGCATTGCCAACCAGTTTCCGCGCGATTTCCGGGGTGCGTTTTTCTTCAGCGTGGAAACCCTGGCTACCGTGGGTTACGGCGACATGCACCCGCAAACGGTTTACGCCCACATCATCAGCATGCTGGAAATCTTCATCGGCATGATGAGCCTGGCACTGGTGACCGGCGTGACCTTTGCCCGTTTTTCCCTGCCGCGCTCGCGCATTGTGTTTGCCAGGAATCCGGTGATCCGCCAGATGGATGGCGTGCCGGTACTGATGCTGCGGGCCGCCAATGCCCGGCAGAATGTCATCGTGGATGCCACCGCCCAGCTGCATGTGCTGTTTGATACCGTCAGTCGCGAGGGCACCCGCCTGCGCCGCCTGCACGACCTCAAGCTGCAACGCCAGCACCATCCCATGTTCGTGCTCAGCTGGACGCTGATGCATGTGATCGACGAGCACAGCCCGCTGTACGGGCTGGATGCGGATGCGCTGACCGGCTTGCATGCCGGTTTCATCCTGTCTATCAGCGGCAGCGATGAAATCACCCGCCAGAGCATGGCCTCACGCCATGTGTTCCGTCACGACGACATCCGCTGGAACCACCAGTACCAGGACTTGCTGTACACCGATGAACAGGGCGAAGACCACGTCGATTTCGGTCTGCTGCACGCCATCTCCCCCATGCCTGCCAGCCCGTCACCGCAGGATGCTCCCGGCATGTGATTCCCCTCAGCCTTGCTTCCGCTACAATGACACGGCCTGTCGCTCAGGACGGTCGGCCTCGATGCCGACTGCCAATAACAGCGGCGGTCCACCGGGCCAGCCGCATCAGGAAGTGAAGGAAAATTCATGGCGGGAGCCAGTCTGTTAACCTTGATTGATGATATTGCCACCGTGCTGGACGATGTGGCGGCCATGACCAAAGTGGCCGCGCGCAAGACCGCCGGGGTGCTGGGGGATGACCTGGCGCTGAATGCCGAGCAAGTGGCCGGCGTGCGCGCCGAACGCGAATTACCGGTGGTATGGGCGGTGGCGCGCGGGTCCTTGCGCAACAAGGCCATCCTGGTGCCGCTGGCACTGGCGCTCAGCGCCTTTGCGCCGTGGGCAGTGATGCCCTTGCTGATGCTGGGCGGGGTTTATCTTTGCCTGGAGGGCATGGAAAAGCTGGCGCATCCGCTGCTGCACGGCAAGGAGGAAGAAGCCGCCCATGATGCCGAACTGGACGCCATGCTGGCCGACCCGGCCATCGACCTGCTGCAGCTCGAAGCGGAAAAAGTAAAAGGTGCCATCCGGACCGATTTTGTCCTGTCGGCGGAAATCATCGCCATCACGCTGGGCACGGTGGCATCGGCGGCCTTTAGCTCGCAACTGGTGGTGCTGGTGGGCGTGGCCTTGATCATGACCGTGGGCGTATATGGTTTTGTCGGCCTGCTGGTGAAGCTGGACGATATCGGCCTGTTCCTGCTGCGCCGTGGCGGTGCCATCAACAGCCTGATCGGACGCGGGCTGATCCAGGGCATGCCCTGGCTGATGAAGGCACTGGCGGTGATTGGCACCGTGGCCATGTTCATGGTGGGTGGCGGCATCATCAGCCATGGCTGGCCCTGGTTGCACCACGCCATCGAAGGCCTTGTGCACCCGCTGTCGCACCTGCCGGGTGTCGGCGCTTTGGCCCGCCTGCTGTTGCCCGCCATTCTGGATGTGCTGGTGGGCATGCTGGCCGGTACGCTGGCGCTGGGCCTGCTGCTGTCCTGGCAGCGCCTGCGCCGCTGATTCAGCTGCGCGTGTGTGGCAGTGGCAGTTTGCTGGTGTGCTTGATGGCGTCCAGGATGATGGTGGACTTCACGCTGCGCACCAGCGACAGCTGCATCAGCCGGTTCATCACAAAGCGCGACAGCGAGGGCAGGTCCTCCACCACGATGCGCAGCAGGTAATCCGCCTCACCCGCGGTGGCATAGCACTCCAGCACTTCCGGCAGCGCGTGGATGGCCTGGGCAAATTCGCGCAAGGCGCTTTCGTTGTGCCGCTCCAGGCTGACGTGGGCAAAGGCCATCACCGACAGGCCTATCCGGTCTGGCAGGATATTCACCTGATAGCCCTGTACCACCCCGTTTTCTTCCATGCGTTGCAGGCGGCGTCCTATCTGCGATGCCGACAGCGGAATCTCTTGTGCCAGCTTCTGGTGCGTGCTGCGTGCATCCTGTTGCAAGGCTTGCAGAATCTGCCAGTCAAAGCGGTCCAGTTCCATTTTTGCTGATTTCCTGCGTAAATTGACGGTTTGGTGCGGGAAGTATGCAAAAAAAATGCATTATTGGCAAAACTTGCGGACCTGCCGCAGGCGCTGGCTTCTACACTGAAGACATCCCCACCTACCGGATGTGCCGCCATGAACGAGCGCAGCGATTTTGTCGTTCCCGACATCACCACCCGCAAAAACCTGGGCCTGACCCACGATGCGGCCGATTACACTCTGCCGCAGCCGCTGGAGCGCTACAGCGCGGCCGACCACGCCACCTGGGCCACGCTATACCAGCGCCAATGCGCGATGCTGCCGGGCCGGGCCTGTGACGAGTTCATGCAGGGCTTGCAGCAACTGGAAGTGGACGCCGACCGCGTGCCGGACTTCGCCGTGCTCAACCAGAAGCTGCTGGCAGCCACCGGCTGGCGCATTGTGGCGGTGCCGGGGCTGATTCCGGATGATGTGTTTTTCGAGCACCTGGCCAACCGCCGCTTTCCGGTGACCTGGTGGCTGCGCGAACCGCACCAGCTGGACTACCTGCAAGAGCCGGACGTGTTCCATGACCTGTTCGGCCATGTCCCGCTGCTGATGAACCCGGTATTTGCCGATTACCTGCAAGCCTATGGCCAGGGTGGCATGAAGGCCAAGCATCTGGGCTTCCTGCCGGTGCTGGCACGCTTGTACTGGTACACGGTGGAGTTCGGCCTGATCAACACGCCGCAGGGCATGCGCATTTACGGTGCCGGCATCGTGTCCAGCAAGTCCGAGTCGCAATACTGCCTGGATAGTGCCAGCCCCAACCGGGTCGGCTTCGACCTGCAACGGCTGATGCGTACCCGCTATCGCATCGACACCTTCCAGAAAACCTATTTCGTCATCGACAGCTTCCAGCAGCTGTTTGATGCCACGGCGGTGGACTTCACCCCCATCTACCAGCAGTTGTTGCAACAGCCGGTACTGGGTGCCGGGGACATCGCCCCGGACGACAAGGTGTTCCAGCGTGGCAATCGCGAAGGCTGGGCGGACACCGACGACCTGTAATCCGCTGCCGGTTTTGCCAGCCACAAAAGGACAAGGGCCAGCGCCGTGACGGCAGCTGGCCCTTGTCATGTACCGCGTGGGGTCAGGGAGCCGCTTCCACTCGGTTGCGGCCGGTGCGCTTGGCGCGGTACAGCGCCTGGTCTGCACTCTTGATCAGCGCTTCCACCGACTTGTGCTGTGCCTGGTTTTCCGCCACGCCGATGCTCACCGTCAGCGACAGCGACAGCCCGGCCGTCACCAGATTGCGGCTGGCCAGCGTGGCTCGGATGCGCTCGGCCACCTGGATGGCGGTATCCAGCCGGGTGTCTGGCAGGATGATGAGGAATTCCTCACCGCCAAAGCGGCAGATGATGTCGGTACGACGGCAGAACAGCCGCAGGATGCCGGCAAATTGCTGCAGGATGTTATCGCCCACATCGTGGCCGTGCTCATCGTTCACCACCTTGAAGTGGTCGATGTCCAGCATCAGTGCCGACAAGGGCTGTTGCGCCAGCCGCGCTTCTTCCCAGATTTGCGGCAGATAGCGCATGGCATAGTGACGGTTGTACAGGCCGGTGAGGCCATCGGTCTGGGCGGCTTCCTGCGCCAGCCGGTTATCGATGGACAGCTCTTCCAGATGACGGCGCAGGCGGGCCTGTTCCTGGCGCAGGTTTTGCTGCTCCAGAATGATGCGCTGCCCGGCCTTGAGCCGCGCTTGCAGGATGCGCGGCGGTATCGGCTTGCTGATGAAGTCGTCCGCGCCGCTGCTGAACACGGCTGCCAGATTGTCCTCGTCATCCAGAATGGTCAGCACGATGATGTACAGCTGCCGTCCGTCTGGCAGGGCGCGCAGGCGGCGGATCAGCTCCATGCCATCCATTTCCGGCATGGCGAGGTCGGTAATCACCAGTTGCGGCGGCTGTTTTTGCACCAGCTCGAATGCTTCCTGACCGTTGGCGGCAACATCCACCTGATGGCCGAGGATCTGCAGCAGCCGCTGCAGCATCATGCGCTGGCTGGCTTCATCCTCCACCACCAGGATATGCAGTGCTGGCAGTTCTTCTTCCGCACCCGCGGGTTCAGCTGGTGCAGGCTGGCGGCGTTCCAGCAGCGAGAAGGACTCCTGCCTTGGTGTGCTGATGGACAGCTGGGCGCTCCAGTCGCGCCACTCCTGCACCACCTCGTCGCACAGCCGTGGAAAATGTGTCGGGTCCACTTCCAGCCTGCAGGCCTGCTTTTTCAGTTCTTCATAGCCATGTGCCCGTGCCTGGCCTTCCAGCAGGCAGACATCGGCCAGACGGCTGGCCAGATGCAGGCACAGTGCCAGCCTGCCGGCACGTGAGTGTTCCGCCACATCCACCGGCGGCAGGTCTTCATGCTGGCGTACGGCATCGCAGAACATGGCCGGCAGGCCCCAGTCGCGCAGCAGGGCGCCGGCAATGTCCAGATGGTGGTAGCCGAAGCGGCTTTCTTCCTGGCGAGTCATGCCCCGTGCGTAAGGGCTGCCCTGTGCCTGGATCAGCGCGCCATACTCGACCGGATGCAAGGTGGCCATGGCCAGCTGGCCAATGGAGGACAGGATGCCGATGGTAAACAGCTCGCCTGGCGGCGCAATGCGCAACTGCTGACCCAACAGCTGCATGGCGGCACCACAGGCCAGCGCTCGCGACCAGTGCAGGTTGTAGTCGAATTGCTGGCATTCGCCACGGTGGTGTTCCGCCACCAGGGCAAAGGTGAGGGCAATCTGGCGTACCGCATTCAGGCCGATGGACATCAGCACATCCGGCGTCAGCGCCACCGCCGGGCGGCTGCGCACGAAGGAGGCGGAGTTGGCCAGCTTGAGCAGGCGGCCAATCATGACCGGATCGGTATTCAGCACGGCAATCAGCTCGGGCAGCGGCACATTGTTGTGCTCGCTCAACTCCATGATTTTCAATACCGTGCCCTTGGGCGAGGGCAGATTACCGCTGATTTTCAGTTCGTTGAACTTGCTGGCCTCAAGCATACGGCGCTCCGGGTGGCGTTTGCGGCATGCTGAACAGCTCTTGTTCGTCGGCGTATTGCTGGCGGATGTTCATGACTTCGGGCCACAGGGCAAACAGCGCTTCGACACAGGCCGGGTCGAAGTGACTGCCCTTGTTGCTTTCAAGGTAGTGCCTGGCTTTTTCCAGTGGCCAGGCTGGTTTGTAGGGGCGTGAGGAGGTGAGGGCGTCAAACACATCCGCCACCGCCACGATACGGCCCCATAAGGGAATGTCCTCGCCGCGCAGGCCATGCGGATAGCCGCTGCCATCGTATTTTTCGTGATGGCTCAGTGCCACTACGGCGGCGCATTGTAGCAAGGGGGAGACGGAGCCATTGAGAATTTCATGCCCGAACAGCGGATGCTGGCGCATGATGGCCATTTCAGGTTCGGTCAGCCTGCCGGGTTTTAGCAGGATGGCATCCGGAATGCCCACCTTGCCGATATCGTGCATGGGGGCGGCTTCCTGCAGCATTTCCTGTTCGGACTGGGGCAGGCCCAGCTGGCGGGCAATCAGCCGGGTATAGGCCGACATGCGTAGCAGGTGGGCGCCGGTTTCCGGGTCGCGGTATTCCGCTGCGCGCGACAGGCGCAGGATGGCTTCTTTCTCCCGGGCACGGATTTCCGCCGTGGCCAGTTTGACTTCTTCCATCAGCCACGCGGCACGGTTGGCCAGTTGCTGGCTGCTTTTGCGCAGTGCCAGCAGGTTGCGCACCCGTACCGTCAGCTCCACCTTGTCCACCGGTTTGGTGAGGAAATCCCGCGCGCCCTGTTGCAAGGCCAGGTGACGTACATCGCGTTCGGTATCGGCGGTAACCATGACCACCGGCACATCCTGCCGTTGCGACAGGGCAAAGAAGCGGCGCATGAATTCCAGACCGTCCATCTCCGGCATCATGTAGTCCAGCAAGACCAGGTCCGGTTCCTGCTCGGCACACCAGGCCAGTGCCAGTTGCGGGTCGGCAAAGGTGTCCACCGTGACGCCTTCCAGCCGTTGCAGGATATGGCGTAGCAGCAAGAGGTTGGTGTCGTTGTCGTCCACCACGATGACGTGGGACATCAATCATCCTTTCCGTACGCGGCAATAAAGGCCAGCAGGTCTTCCATTTCGGTTTCAATCTGTGCGGCAATGTGCCGGATCGCATCCGGCTTGCCATCCAGCGCGGCGGCATGCAGTTGACCGGCCAGCGAGGCCAGGGCATCGGCCCCGACATTGGCGGCACTGCCCTTGAGCTCGTGCGCCAGTTGCCGCAGCCCCTGTCCGCCATGACGCATGTCCAGCCGCAGGCGTTCGCGCCAGCGTTGCAGCGAGTCACGGAAGATATCCAGCATTTCGGCAATGCCTGCCGGGTCGTCGCCCAGAAACTCGGTCAGGCGCTGCACGGTCAGGCTGCCTTGCACCTGGCCGCGCGGAGTATTGGCTGCGCTGGCGGTTGCGCTGTCTGCGGCAGGCTGTTGGGGCAGCCAGAGTTCCAGCAGGGCCTTGAGTCTGGCGTATTCAATCGGCTTGGCCAGATAGTCGTCCATGCCGGCGGCCAGACACAGTTCCCGATCGCCTTCCATGGCATTGGCGGTCATGGCGATCACCGGCAGGTGCCCACCTTGTGCCGACTCGCTTTCCTGACGGCGCAGTTGCCGCGTGGCGGCGTAGCCATCCATGCCCGGCATCTGGCAGTCCATCAGGATGGCATCATAATGCCGCTGTGCTATTGCGGCCAGCGCTTCGTTTCCGTCGCTCACCACATCCACGCCATAGCCCAGCTTGTGCAGCATGCTGGCGGCCACGCGCTGGTTCACCGGGTTGTCTTCGGCCAGCAGCAAATGGTGATGGCGCTGCGCGCTGGCAGTCTGCGTGGCCTGGCTGTTGCTCACTTCCGGGGTGTGCAGGCGGATGGTGCCAGGTGCCCATTGAATGGTCAGTGCATCCAGCAGCGCAGATTGCTTCATCGGCTTGTGCAGCACGGCAATGCCTTGCTGGGCCAGGCTGGTCTTGCGCTGGTTGTCTTGTCCTTGCAGGCAGACCACCAGCGGGATGCCTTCCACCGCCAGGGTTTGTGCTGCCTGCTCCAGCGTGGCATCCGGCAAGGGTTCCACCAGCAGCAGCACATCGGGCTTGCTACCGGCTGCATCCAGTCGGCGCAGGGTTTCCAGCAGGCTTGCCAGGCTGTCGGCGCAGTGGTGCGGTATGGCCCAGCTGTCCAGATAGTGATGCCACAGGGATTGCTGACAGGCATTGTCGCCAGCCAGCAGCACCAGATGCTGGTCCAGCTGCGGGCCTGCCGAGAGGCAGCTGTCACCCTTGATGGCATGCAGCGGGATGCTGATCCAGAATTCCGAGCCTTGGCCCAGCGTGCTTTCCACCCCGATGCTGCCACCCATGGCCTCGGCCAGCCGTTTGCAGATGGCCAGTCCAAGGCCGGTGCCGCCGTATTTGCGCGTGGTGGAGCTGTCGGCCTGGGAGAAGGGCAGGAACAAGCGGCTTCTGGCCTGTTCGGACAGGCCGATGCCGGTGTCCTTGACGCACAGCCGCAGCTGCTTGTCGTCGTCGCTGCCTTCGACGGTGGCGGAAACCAGCACCATGCCCTGTTCGGTGAACTTGATGGCATTGGACAGCAGGTTCAGCAGTATCTGGCGCAAACGGGTAGGGTCGCCTTGCAGGCTGTCCGGCACTTCCGGCGTGGCAAAGCTGGCCAGGGTCAGGCCCTTGCCATCTGCCTTGTTGGCCAGAATGTCCACCGTGCCTTCCAGCAGCTGGCGCAGGGAGAAATCGATGGTTTCGATTTCCAGCCCGTCGGCTTCAATCTTGGAGAAGTCCAGGATGTCGTTGATGATGGACAGCAGGGTGTCGGCGGACATCTTGATGGTGCGGGCAAAGTCGGATTGCTCGGCATCCAGCGGGGTGTCCATCAGCAGGTCTATCATGCCGATCACCCCGTTGAGCGGCGTGCGGATTTCATGGCTCATGGTGGCCAGGAATTCGCTCTTGGCGCGCGCCGCCGCCTCTGCTGCCTGTTTGGCCTGCCGCATTTCCTGTTCGCGCAGCCGCATGGCGCTGACATCGGCAAAGGTGGTGACACTGCCCACCAGCTGGCCTTCCAGCAGCAAGGGGGTGTTGCTTACCCGCACGGCCACCATGCTGCCATCCTTGCGGAAGAACACTTCATCGCTGGAGTGATAGGTACTTTTTTGCCGTACCGCGTCGTAGATCGGGCAGTCTTCCACTGACAGCGGCGCACCGTCAGCACGGTGGTGGTGAATGTGCTTGTGCACGTTCTTGCCGTGCAGCTCTTCCAGCTTCCAGTGCAAGATGCGTTCGGCCTGCTGGTTCATATAGGTCAGCAGCCCGTCCGTGTCCATGGCGATGATGCCATCGTCCATATTGTCCAGCAGGGTGGACAGCCACAGTGCCTGTTTCTTTTGTGCGGTCAGATCGCGCAACACCACCTGCACACCATGACCGGGCAAGGGAAAAAAGCAGGCCTGCATCGACAGTGCCTGGCCCATGCGGTCGTGCATCACCAGCGCAATGGCTTGTGGTGCCTGGCCTGTTTGCAAGCGCTGGCACTGGGTGCGGAATGCCGTGCGGCTATCCACGGCCAGCAAAGGGTAGATGTTGAGCGTGCCCAGTTCCGACGCGCAATAGCCCAGGCTTTCCAGCCAGACTTGATTGGCGTGCAGCAGTTGTCCGTCCTGCCGGCAGGCGAGTATCAGGTCGCCCAGTTGCTCCAGCTGTTGCAAGGCGGCGTGCTGAAAGTCGAAACCTGCCGCCGGAGCAGGTGCCGGGCCGGTTTCGGCGCGTGTTGTGGTATCGGGCTGTCTGTTTTGTTCTTGCACGGCCAGCGGTGCTCCACCTGGGTTTATCAGGCAAGGGTTGTCATGGTTATTCTGCGGGTGTTTGCCAGCACAACATCACTTGATGCTGTCCAGCGCCGCCACCAGGCTGTCGCGGGTCAGCGGCTTGGTGACAATGGCGTTGAAGCCCGCTTGCAGAATGGTTTGTTGCTCGTCGCTCATGGCGTGTGCGGTGTAGGCAATCAGGTGCAGGTTTTGCCAGCGCGGCTCCTGACGCAGCTGGCGGCACAGTTCGATGCCGCTCATGCCCGGCATGCTGATGTCCAGCATCACGCAGTGGTAATCGTGCTGCTGCAGATGTTCCAGTGCTTCGAAGGCGCTGGCGGCCTGATCGGTCTTCCAGCCCATGCGTTGCAGAAACAGGCCTGCCACCTTGCGATTGATTTCGTCATCATCAACGACAAGAATGGTGTCCAGCTTGCTCATGCTTGTTTTCCTTCCAGCGGAATGCTGACGTGGAACACCGTTCCCACGCCGACTTGTGATTCGAAACTGACCTTGCCTTCCATCAGCCGCACCAGCTCCTTCACCAGTGCCAGCCCCAGGCCGGAGCCGCTTTGCGCCCGGGTGAGGAAGGCTTCTGCCTGACGGAATTGCTCGAATACCAGTTGTTGCTGGTCTGCCGGAATACCGCAGCCGGTATCGCGGATAGCCAACTGCAACTGGTGGGCGCTCACCTTGGCCGTTACCTGTATGCTGCCTTGTTCGGTAAACTTCACTGCATTGTGCATCAGATTGTTCACTACCTGCGTCAGTTTGGTCTGATCCAGCCGGAAGTGTTCCGGGCAGCCAGCGGCCTGCTGGTAGTCAAATTCCAGCTGCAAACCCTTGCCTTCCGCCTTGGGCCGGAACAACTCCACCGTGTCACGCAACATCCGCGCCAGATCCACCTCCACCATTTCCATCGGCATGCGGCCGGCCTCGATGCGCGCCATGTCCAGAATGGAATTCACCAGCGTCAGCAAATGCTGGCCACTCTTGTGGATCATGCTGGCGGTTTCCAGATCCCCCGGGTCACTCAGGGTGGCTTGCAGGAATTCCGAGCAGCCCAGAATGCCGTTGAGCGGGGTGCGCAACTCGTGCGACATGTGCGCCAGGAATTCCGATTTCATGCGGTTGGCCGATTCGGCTTGCGCCTTGCTGTTTTTCAGCCGTACCGCCATCTGGTACATCACGAAACCGGCGGCACAAATCAGCAGGCTGACTACACTGGCCACCAGGAAGTAAGCATTGCGGTGTTCGTAGTAGTCGGCCATGGCTTCGCTTTCGCCCACTCCCATCAATACGGCAAGCGGATAGCCTTCCACCGCACGGAAGCTTACGGTGCGCTGAATCTGGTCGATGCTGCTCAACTGCTGGTACTGGCCGTGGTCCTTGCCCGGCCATTGCTTGAACAGCCCGCTGGTGTGGATGTCCATGCCGATGCCGGAGCTGCCTGCGCTGGTACGGGCCCGGACAATGCCGTCCTGGCCTACCAGGGTAACCACCCCGGTTTTGCCCAGGTGGAGGTCCTTGTAGAAGCTGGTGAAGTAAAACGGGTCGACCGATACCACCACCACGCCGCCAAAGCTGCCATCCGGCTTGTTGATGCGGCGGGTGAATTGCAAGGACCATTTGTTGGAAGCACGGCCCTTGACCGGCTTGCTGATGAACAGCTGGCCATTGTCCTGGCCGATATGCACCTTGAAGTGTTCCCGGTCACTCAGGTCAACCCGCTTGAAGTTGGGCACGCTGGACATTTCCAGCATGCCGTCCGGGCCGATGATGGCAATCTGCACAAACAACTGGCTCTGGATGATGCCCTGCTTGATGTAGTGCGGCAGGTCCATCTTGTTGCCTTCGGACTCGTACTCGTACTTCAGGAAAAGTACCGACTGGTCCACCGCGCGGATGGTGCGCGAAATGTGTTCCTCGAACACCCGGACCAGGTTTTCGCTCTGGCGCTGCATTTCCAGCTGGCTGCGTACCTTGTCGGTATTCACCTGCCACAACACCGCGCTCCAGATCATGGCAATCAGGAACAGGCTGAACAATGGAATCATCCATTCCAGGTTCAGCACGCCAAGCCCGTGCTCAAACAGCCGGGCAACTCCCCGTTTCTCTTGTTTCATCTCTCTCCCGCCCGCAGTATCCGCAGGCAACCAGAATCTTGTTTTATCCATCTGGCAGGTACTGCAAGAACCGACAGGTAAACGTCACCCTGTCCTGATGCCTTGCTGTCATGCGCTGTGTGATCCGGTTTGCACCACGGTATGTTTTTCAGCTTTGCGGCATGCTACCTCGCCTGCTGTATGGCGTACTTTGACATAAGGCATGCTCCTGTCTTTTATAGGATTCATCTTTAAAAACCGACAGGAATTTCAAGCAATGACTATTTAAATCACCGCCCACAAGGCCAGCATCACCCCGATGATCAGCACGCCCATCAGGATTTGCGAGGTATTGCGTTCCTTCTGCAGGGCCGACTTCATACTGCTGTGCGCAGCCTCCAGCCGATTGACCTTGTCCTCCAGCGCCACGCGCGACTCGTCCTGCATGGCCAGCGATTGCAGCATGGCTTCGCCGCCCACCTCCTGGATATGGTCCTTGTCCCACACGCCCAGCAAACGGTTGATCTTGTCCTTGAAAAACAGGCCGGTGCGTTGCGCTGCATCCTGCCAGTCAAACTGGAAACCCTGGCTGGCGTAAAAGGCGTTGCGCCGCAGCTTTTCTTCTTCGCTGGCATTACCGGTAATGGCAATCAGGCCAGGGCTGATGGCGTAGTCCGGGTAGGCGCCCTTGACCCAGGTGATGGTCTGGGCAAACAAAAAGGTATCCAGCCCGAGGTTTTGAAAAGCCTCGGTGCAGTTGATGCCGTTCTTGGGGCCGAAGGTAACCGAACGGCTGGGGTGGTCCACCCGCACCCAGGCGCAGTTGTAGGCAACGTGGAAGCGGGCATCGTCATTGGCATAATGCTGCCACTGGCTGCCTTCTATCCTGGCAAAACCACGAAATTGCAGTCGGAAGAAATCTGATTGACTTGTCATGGCACGGCTGCGATGCAGGATGCCATAGACCGGTGCCGAGCCTGCGGTCAGGGTAAGCACGGATTCCCCCAGCGGCATGGCCAGGGTGGCGAGGGTATTCTCGCTTTCCGGGGCGCGCAGCTCGGGCTCGGGCGGCGGGGCCGGTTTACTGGTATTGGCAGGCGTGTTCATGCGCTAATCATAGCGTACTCATGCAACAGCGTTGTGCAGGAAATCCTGAAATCGGTGCATGAAGGGCGTGCTATTGGTGCGGCGCAGCATAATTTGTCTGATTTTACTGACGATTTATCCCGAAAAAAGCTGGCACGGCGTTTGCATAGTGGTAGGGGCATACCCGGTGGCGCCGGGTTTGCGAGTGAGTCTGTCCCGTTGCAATCTGCGGCTTTAATCGTGCATCAAGCCAGGCCTGGGCAATTTGCCCAGGCCCTTTTTTTGTCTGCATATGGCTGCAATGCTCCGACAGTTCTCCGTCGTGTTGCTGGCTGCCAAGCGCCATCAGGCAGGCCTCAAGGTTCTTGGGCAGGTGTTGCTCCGGCAATCGCCTTGCTTGTCTTTCAGGTGGAAAAAGCCTTACCCCGCTGCGCTAGCAAGAGGCGCTGGACTGAAGTTTGTGCAGCTGCTGCTCCAGCGCCACCACGCGCAGCGTCAATTCATGCTCGGTCGTGACATCGGAAATGATGCCGTACCAGGCCAGCACCTCGCCTTGTTTGTTCAGTGATGGAAAGGCACGGCTGCGCATCCAGCGCCAGCTGCCATCCGGCCACAGAATGCGGAATTCAATCAGAAACGGCTGCTTGCTGGGCAGGTGCTGCAGCCAGGTTTCGCGTACACGCACCCGGTCATCCGGATCCATGCGCGCCAGCCAGCAAGCGTGACGTTCCTGATAACTGGCATCTGCCGGGCAATCGACGAATTCACCCATATAGTCAACCAGCCCGTCGCAATTGGCCCGCCAGGTGACATTGGGGCCCAGCTCCAGCACTGTCCGGAAGTGGGTTTCGCTTTGCCGCAACTGGCTCTCTGCCTCTACACGGCTGGTAATGTCCACCAATACCAAGGACACACCCAGCGGAAGTTGCTGGGCATCGACAATGCGCTGATGGGCAATCAGGAAAGTCGTACCGCTGGGTTGATGGCGGTACTCGGTGGTTTCACAGACTTCACCCGCCATCACCCGCACCAGCACCGCCATCAGGTTGGGGGTCATTTCATGGCCGAATATCTGGCTGGCCGGCTTGCGCAGAATATAGTCCAGCTCCACACCCAGATAGCGGGCCAGCAGCTGGTTGGCACTGACAATGCGCATCTGGCAATCGATGAAGCACAAACCAACCGGGGAATCCTGGTACAGCGCTTCCAGCTGGTGCAGGCGCTGGAAGGGCGACAGGTCCAGCGTGGTCTGGGTTGGCTCCACGCCCCATTGCTGCAACAACTGCAAGGCTTGTGCCGCCGGCACCGCAGGGGACCACAGAAAGCCCTGTCCGGCATCGCAACCCAGTTTGCGTAGTACCGCAGCCTGTTCCGTGCTTTCCACGCCTTCGGCCACCACGGTGAGCCCCAGGCTTTGGCCAAGCCCCAGCACGGCAGTCACGATCCGCAGCGATTGCGTATCGCTGCTTAAGGCTGCCACGAAACTGGCATCGATCTTCAGTTCATCAAACGGTAGTGAATTCAGCCGGGTCAGACTGGAATAGCCGGTGCCAAAATCGTCCAGCGACAGCGCCATGCCGTGTCGTTTGAGGTCATCCAGCACCTGCTGCACCGAGGCGTTATCGTGGAACAGCTCGCTTTCGGTGATTTCAATCACCACCCGTGACAAGGGAAAACCACTGCTACCCACGGTGTCCAGCAGGTCGCGCACCAGTGTCGGTAACAAAAACTGGCTGGGTGCCAGGTTAAATGCCAGCGAGAATTGACCCGGCCAGCTTGCCGCCACGCGGCAGGCCTCGCCCATCAGTTGCAGCAGCAGGGCATGCAACATGCCGCTGCGCTCGGCCAGCGGAATGAAAATGGCAGGGGAGACACGTCCATATTGCGGGGAGTCCCAGCGCGCCAGCACCTCGAAGCCAGAAATGTGTCCACTGACCAGATTCAACTGCGGCTGGAAGGCTGGCCAGAATTCACCAGCCGCCAGACCATGCCGCAAGGCGGCTTCGGATACATTGTCGGTCACATTATCTCCCCGTTCTTCCTCCGCAGCGTGAGGACGTGAGAAACCACAGCATCATCAAAGTATTCTATGGTAATTGACTACTTTACGTGAGCTTGATTGAGCGGTGGGACGGTGGCGTATTTGAATCATGCATCGGGCGGTGGTTGAATCCCCCCGACTTCTCTGGCTACTCTTTAAGCTGCTGCAACACGTGGGCTATGAAGCATACCGACTTGGCAGCGGGCTGTTTGATACAAGGGCGTCGAACACTGTTTCCGGGTTGGCCTGGCACCAATACTTGAAGAACAGCTGCTTCTCCAGATCGGCAAACAGGTGGTCAATAGTGGTTGAGCTTGTAATCAGTGCGCGCGCTTCATCCCATTGCTGCGCCACCACGGCAATGGGCATTCCATCGTAGCCTCCCGCTTCGACAATCCAGGTGGCCTTGCCACCTGATATGCCTGCGAGCTCGCACGCTTTTTTCGCCTGGTGGATCAACTCAGACAGAGACGCCGCACATGGCACGGAAAATGAGCGGGCATGCGATGTACAGTCATCTCCTGCACAGACACTATCTCTGTCCACCGTCAGCACCATGGATTCTGCCAGTGAAGTCATCATCAGTCGCTTTGTGTGGAAGGTGTTGCCCAAGTCTACTGGAAATCTTGGCGGATCACTGTCTTGGCAGACCTCCTGTCAGAGTGGCTAGCGCTAAGGTCGCAAGTCGGCCAGAGCGACCAGTTCTGCCGTCATGGCAGGTGACAGTTTTCTTCAAAAAGCAGCCATATCTTACGGATCACGGTGACTGCGTTCAGGGCAGACCAACCAGACAGCACCACCCGCGGCAAAAACAAACCGGCCTCAAATCTGAAGCCGGTCATATCGACTAGATGGCGAGCTTATACTGAGACAACCACGCTACTGTCTCCGGCAAGCCCTGCTGAAGCAAGGTTGCAAGATATTCTTCCGGTGTTTTGGGCGGATTTTTCAGGCTGGCCCGACAGGCCCTGACAGCCTCCAGCACCGAAGCCGGATTCAAATCGATAAGGTGCATGATGAACTCATCCGGGTGCTGGGCTTCCATCTGATGACCAAGCAACACATCGACAGGAAAGTCTTTAAGGTTGAATGTCACGATGACACTACTACGACTGCGTAACGCCGCAGCCAGCACATGGCGATCCTCTTCATCGGGTAGGGTCAAGCCATCAATCAGATACTCATGCCCAGTGACCAGACAATCCAGAACAGCCTGATTCATGAGCGCACGCGTACGCTGTAACTGAGCAGGCTGCAGGTCGGGGCGCCTCGTCAGCGGGTTTCTTGTCCATTCATCATGAATCTGATCAGACCACTTGGCCCGAAACAGATCAGCTTGTGCAAGTTGCAGTAACAGATCACGCAATGGTGCCGGGTACAGCACACATGCGTCGTAAACCGCAGAAAAACTCGTCATTTCAATAACCCATGTTGAGTTCTTGCGCCTGGGCCGACAGTTCCTCCAATGCCTTCAAACGATCCGTATGGTTCCGGTTTTTGTACTGCACCAGATCCTGGTAGCGTACACGCCTGTGGGTACCCACCTTATGGAAGGGAATATCCCCGGCATCCAGCAGCTTGACCAGGTACGGGCGGGATACATTGAGCATATCGGCCGCCTCTTGAGTGGTTAGCTCCGCATGGACTGGAATCAGACTCACCGAATTACCCTGTGCCATCTGCGCTAGGATATCGATCAACAGGCGATAGGCAGCAGTGGGAATCTGTACTGCTTCATGCTCACCTGCCTGGTCAATGACCCGAATCGACTGGGCCTCTTCCTTGCTGCTGAGGTACAGAGATAGCTGGCGACCACTTTCCTTGGCCAGCGTTGCTTCGGCCTCGCTTGGAAGGCCAGTTACTACCGTCGTATTCATGATCTCGACTCTTCGGATTTACAGGTTTACGGGTTTACGGGTTCGCGAGTTTAAGTGTGTTGCCAGTGTGTCAGATTATGACAGATGGCAGTACCATCTCTATGCAGCTTTGGACTTGCCAGCGTCTTGCGCAGCTGGCACTGCCAAGCCACAAACTTACTATACGCAAACGAAATAAACGAAACAAGCGAAACAAACGAAACACCGCAAGTCATCAAGACAATCCTCAGGTCGCCAGACACTCATCAAGAAATGACGCCGCCTTGATTCTCGGTCGGAACGGCAAGCGCATAGGGTGGATGCCCCAAAGGGGCGATCCACCGCGCAACGCTCCCGGATAAACCCATTTTCCTAACAGGAAAGTCACCGCACCGATGCCACCCTTGGGCCCCGTCAAGCATGCCGACGGGTGGCGCTGCTGCGGTTTTAAGCGGCTGGCTGTCTGAGCGATTGGACGTTAGCCAATCGCGAGTTCCAGCCGTGCCGCAGCAGTGTCAGGCCCCGGAGGGCAGCCGCAGGCCATACGATGTCGCTAGCTTTTCCCGTAGTGGGGATCTTTGGCCAAGCAAAGATCCCTTTCCCGTCTGCCGCGCGGAAGCGGCAATGCAAAACATCATCCGTGTGAGCGGATGCTTGTCCTTTGTGCATCAAGAAAACCATCGAAAAGCAAAGACAAAAA